>JAUWHC010000083.1 GCA_030606095.1 Promethearchaeota archaeon
CCCTTGAAATAAGGTGTAGTGCAAGTGGCTATAATATCAATACTACATATGTTGATACCTTTATAGATAAAATTCCAACCCAAATAACTTTACAAAATATAGAGAACATTTACGCTGAAGGAAGCATTAGTGTATTAGCAAACATGGATAATAAAATTGATCCGTCGAACCCGCAACCAAATAATAATGGTGAATTAACATATTATATTCATCAAGGAGGAGCTTTTAAATGTAACGGTAGCCTAGATTTATTGATAAGCGGAGTTTATCAGAGAAGCATCTCATTATCAAATCTTTCTGTTGGTGAGTATACGATCTATGTCAATGGAACTTCCTTTAATTGTGAGAACAGTCAAAGTAATAGCATTAATTTCTCTATCATGCCTCAGGATACTACAATACTAGATATTTCTGTTCCAAGTACGATAAGAATTCTAAAAGAATTCCAAATTAGAACTACTCTTAGTTATGGTATAAATGGTACAACAATACCTAATCAGATAGTTTTTCTCAATATCTCAATAGGGCAATCAGAAAATTTCATTGTATCAACAATTACGAATACTGAGGGAATAAGTAGTTATGATTATATAATCTCATCTCAATATCTAAATCAAAATATTACGATTGAAGCCTATTATGAAGGACAAGAAAAAATAGCTACTTCGGTTAGCTCTATCACCAAGAACATATCTGAGAAAATTCCTTTCACGATGGAGATTTATGATTTTCCGAATGTTTCAAGAGTTGGATACTCTACGAGATATGGCTTAAGTATAAATATAAGTGAGAGCGGTGAAACTCTCCAAAATCGGATTATTTTATTTTCAGCATATTATAATGAAGATTTTAGCACTCCCTTTGTTACAGATCAGCTTTACACAAATGAATTCGGACAGTGTGAATACACAATATCCGAAATTGCGAATGGAAATGATAATATTACCGTGTTTTTTGAATATCTCGGGTCTACTACTGTTTCTTACAACCTGACATATAGAATAGATATGATAGAACCGAAATGGACATCAAATTTCACAGTAGAGCCATTACCAAGTATAATTCGTTATGGTCAAACTATTAACTTCGACATGCAATTTTATTGTGAAAATAGCTCAATTTCATTGCAAAATCTTCCAGTGCTAATAGAATTCAAATATGGAGCAATAATCGATTCTTATACAGAATTAATTGATATAAACAATAAATTGAATTACTTCTATAGAGTTTCTGATTCATTCACAGGAAATCTTAACTGCTCTATTATATTTTTAGGTACAAATAGAATAACAGGGGATTCACTAAATTATAGTTTAAATATCAATCCAAAAATAGGTGTAGTTATTGAGTTTATTGAAGTTCCGCAATCTGAATATATGTATGGAACCCACTCTTTTAAAGTAGGAATTACAAATGAATTAGGGGAACCTTTAGATGGACTCTTGATTTTGTTCCAACTTTTAGATAAAGTAGGACATGAAATCTCTAATTATACAGCAATCTGCGAAGACGGGACAACAGTAGGATCACTAAATTTAGATGTAGGAGAAGATTATCAAATTCAGGTTCAATTTTATGCCGAAGATTATTATGAAAGTGCTATTTTAACTTCACAAGGAATACGAGTTGTTAATGAGTTTATTATATTTTTAGATCTCTTACCATCTCTCCTAATAGCCGCTGGAATAGTTGTAGGAACAACAGTTATAGTGTATCGTGGATTTATCGTACCTAAAAGGAGAAGACGGATAGAATCATTAAAAGTTTTATACCAAAAGCTATCTGATGTAGAAAATCTTCAATATTTAATTGTATCTATCAAAGAAGGTGGCGTTGCTTGCTTTAGTAAAAGTTTAGCTGATGTTCCGATTGATGAATCGTTAGTATCTGGATTCTTAAGTGCAATATCAACTTTTGGAAGAGAGATAGGAGCAAAAATTCAAGAGGGTGAGGGTGGTTTAGAAGAATTATCATATCGGCAATTTAAGATTATAATTAATGAGGGTACTTATGTTAGGGTTGCTCTGCTCCTTCTCAAACGTCCAAGCGATACATTGAAACAAAAACTTAAAAAATTCAATGCATTTTTTGAAGAAGTTTATGAAGAACGACTGAAGAACTTCACTGGTGCGGTTTTTGAAGAAGTGCCTGTTACCAAAATGATTGAAGAAGTATTTGAAGCAGATCTCTTATATCCACACCAAATAATTGAAGCAAAAGTTAACGATTATCTTAAAACATCAATACCAAACAATATTGATAAAAAAATTATCGTAATCTCACGAGGAGAAGAATTCGAATCTACTTTCTATCTAAGGGATTTAATAAATCACCTCAAGATTAAAGGTATTGAAGAAATTAAATCTTTCGATAGCATTCAAAAAATGAAAGGGGACAATGTAGTTTTCGCGATTAATCCACGAACAAATTATTTAATTGAAGAATTTCAAAAGTACATTAAGTTCATGAATAGTGATGACAAAAATGTGTTGTTCGCCATTTTTGACAGGTCTAATGATGCGATGAGAATTAGAAAATATTTAAATAAACGCAATATAAGTTTATCTGATAGTATTGAGAAAATCCTTAAGAAACTAAACCGATTACACCTAATAACTGAAGTGAATCAGATTAATGAAGCTGGGAGTGCTGTTGCAACTTTACTGAAATTAATTCCAGATTTTTAATTTCTTTTCTAAAATTATCATCTATTGCAGTTAAAAAAGCTTTTTCAACTTCAGGTAAAGCTTAAAAAGTTATAAAATCATTATACCATTTCTTTATTTATATTAGAAACCTAACACTAATGTAAATGATGTTAATATTTTCGATTGTCTTGTTCGTAGGGAGCTTATTTAAAAGCCTGAAAATCTCTTAACTTAATATTAAAGTGTACACCATTGTATATCCCAAAATAATGATAAAGTGAATCATTGCGAAAAGCGAGCCATTTTTAAGTAAGCGTCTGTAATCCAAATTCACCACTTTGTATTTTTTTGCCAAATTCAGGGTGAGCATATCGCATGCAGAACCTTGCGGTAGGAAATTACCTGCCATATTAACACCGCCTATGAAAGCAATAATAATCGGGTTAGGAAAGAAACCCTCTCCTATGATTGCCGAAAAGATCGGGAGAAGGATTATAGTAACGGGTGTACCCGCAAGAAATGCGGACAAGAGAGAAGTGACGCCTAATGTAATTAACACGGCCAGATAAATGTTATCATTTAACAAACTTACCAAACCTGTAGAGATCAACTCTGAAAAGCCAAAATATGATAAGGAATTCGAAAGAATGAACAGGATCGCAAATGTAATGATGATTTTCCAATCGATATCGCTCTTAATATCCGAAAAATTAGATTTCTTTGAGTGAATAAGAAGAAGAATAGCGGCAGAAATAATCGTGACGAAGGCAGGTTCAAATCCTATGAACATGAACACGAAAGTGGCTAGAATAATGATAATTGTCATTAAAAAGAACTTTTTATCCCGAATTACAATTCCCGGATCGAGCATTGCTAATAGTATCTTCTTGTTTTTTTCAGTTGGTTTTTCTTCTTTTTTTAATATGAACCTATCCATCAAGAAAATGGTGGATATTAACGCGATTAAAAACAGAATACCCATATTGGCAAGATACTCACCAAAACCCCAGCCAAATTCCTCGCCAATTATCAAGTTTTTTAAGCTCGAGACAGGCGTGAGTATTGCGCCGATGTTTATAGTAATGGTCATCCCCATCATGTAGGTACCAGCAGGTATCTCTAAAATTCGGCATGTCCTGTATATCAAAGGAACCAATATCAACGAGAGAGATACATCCTCGATAAAGCCTACCATGGTACCTGTAAACACGCAAATCATATAAAAGAATAATCGATTATCCCCTTTCGTGATATGAATCAATTTGATTGCGGTATATTCTACAACGCGGTTATAAGTTGCAAAATAGATGATTATCTGCATTGCAAATATGAAGATTAACGTTTTAAAATTGATAAATCCAAGAATTTCTATCTCTTCAACATTACCAAGCGTGCTCATTGAAACTACAGCGATGGCTCCTACGATTAACGCAATAGGGAAATAATCTATCTTGTTTTGAGAAAAAAAAGCCATCAAAATCGAAAATAAAACCAAAATCAATATGATTGCGTGTAGATTCATTTAATAAAAAGAAATGGTTATTATTTTAAAAAATATTCCTTTGATTTGGAAATTGGAAAGTTTCAAGGATTTTTTCCTTCGACTAATAACTCTTTTGATTTCTATCTAATATTGATTGCTATCCTATTTGATTCCTCTAAATTATTACAATTCATTTTTTATAGAAATAATCTGTTTTTTCAATTTTGGTAAATCTGTTTTAATAACTTCCCATGTAAGATCTAAATCCACCCCGAAGTATTGATGGATTAAAATATCTCTCATTCCTGTAATTTCTTTCCAAGGGATATTTTCATGAGTTCCTTTAAAGTCGCTAGGTATATTTTTAATAGCTTCGCCTATAATTTCGATCCTTCTAATTACAGAGTCTTGTAATTGCTTAGATTCTAGAAAATCTGATTTCTTCTTATCATTAAGATACTCTTCAATTAAAAATATAGCATCTAGAACGTGTTCTAAAAAAATATTTACATTCTTTCTCATAAAATCTCAACTTCTTCAGCTAAAATCTGGTCTTTTAATAAAGGATGCAGGGAATTATAGGTTAGCAGATCTACTTTGCACTTTAATGCTTCTTCAAGTTCTATTTTTAACCTTGCTAAATCTAATAAGCTTTTAGTTCCTTTATATTCTATTAATATATCTATATCGCTCTCATCAGTCATCTCTTCTCTTACAATAGAGCCAAATAGGGAAGCTCTTTTAACATCATGCTTTTTTAATATTTCCAAAATGCTTTTTTTATACTTTTCAATTTGAGACAACATGTTTGTTTATCAAACTATTCTACAGTTTAGTTTATCTTCACTTAGTATTATCTTAACTAAGCTTAAAAAACTTATTTGTTACATTATCTTCTATAGTTAAAACTATCTTGTTTTAATAAAATATTTTCTCTGTAAATACGCTATAAAAGTTTAATACTATTAAAAACTGTAAAAAACTACTTCAATTAATACCATCCAATTTTGGAGCGGGGATAAACACTCTTCTAAGTGGCGTCCTTTTAATACTCCTCGCTTCCTCGGGACAATGGTGAACGCAGACTCCACAACCAATACATTTATTCTCATCGTCATGAGCCTTGCCATCTATTAAAGAAATTGCTTCAATCGGACATTTTTCCACGCATACTCCACACCCTATGCATTTATTTACATCTAATTTGGCTCTATATGATGTCATAGTGTGAAATGGCCAGACCCCTCGATAATAACTTTGAAAGATAATGCAACAACATTTACAACAATTATATAAACCTACTTCTTCGTTTTTCGTGTCAAAATCCTCATGGAATATTTTATGAACGAGACCTTCATTTTCTGCTTCCTTTATAATCATTTTTGCATCTTCTTTTGAAACGGGTTTACCATATCCATGCTCAATGAAAAAACGACCAAGATTTCCGAAGTGAAAGCATCTAAATCTATCATCTGTCGCCTTGCAAGGGTCACCTAAGAGGTATCTTTCAAGCTTACACGGGCATTCCGAGAGCAAGATAATATCATGTTGATCGATTATTTTTGAAGCCTCATAAGATGGAAATGTTACTTCTAGCGGAACTACGAGCTCTTTTTCAATCGGTACAATTCTGGAAAACGCTGGTAACTTATCCCTGAATATAGGCAACAATCCTTCATAATTTTTTTGGCTTAACTCACTCGCCTCTTTAACCATATTTTAATACCTGTCTTGATCTCATCATATTTTTTTCGCTCAGTTTTTTAAATGATTATTACAGATCTCATTGGGTATAAGGATAATAAGTTTAGTTCCGAATAGAGTTTTTTATAAAATGTCTATGACTAAAATTTCAGTAATTTATTAAATTTTCTGCTACTATAATTTAAGCTTAGATAGCGTGAGAAATAAAACAATCTTAATTTAGTCAGAATTTTTTTACTTATTTTGTTGATCGGGGCTCATACATGGATGAGACCGAATATTAATGGAATAAGGGTTAATATCTTTATCTATATCTGACTTTTCAGTTAATATCTTTAATTCCTCCATTAAATCGTACATCCAATTTGCTAATTTAATATTTGTAGGGGAATCGTAAAATGGTAAATGAGGTTTTATATCTATTACGGGCGTATTATCTATAGCGTCTAATCCCTCGACTAACAGCGTGTTTCCCTTTTTTTCTATTAATTTAACTGTCGTCTTACAGATTGGATTAGGTCTAACAGGAGATCTCGTAGCAAATATTCCTCTCATTGGAATTTTCTTCAGTCCTGCAGGATGAACTTTTTTAATTTGACGTGCTTTATCTGGAACTTTATGTGTCCAAAAAATAATAATGATGTGAGAGAAATCTTCAATTCCTTCCAAGCAATCAATATAATCATCATTTATTATAATCGTAGATTTTATCAAATCGCTCCCTTGATTTAATACTACGTCAAGATCTAATTTTAAATCCTCATCCGAGTATTTTAAGACTTCTCTATCGGCTTTACTCTTTACAATTCCAATTGGTGATATGCTATAAACGGTCATATTAAGAAATTTGAATGCGATTAATTGGAATGAATTTTTCATACTCATTTATATTTTAGTATTATTTAGTATTTAGATCACCTTAAATCAAAGTAAAACTATAGTAGAAGATGAAAGTATTTAATAAATAGATAAAACAATAAAAACAGTAAATAGTATTTATTGTTCATAAATACTAAAAAGCAATAGAACCTTTTGATATTTGAAGTGAAAGTCTAGCAAGTAAATAAGAAATTGATGATTCAGCCCCTTGATTCATGTTTAGAGAAAACTCTCCAATTCCATCGTGGCAACCACCCGTTAAATTGTTATAAACTTCTTGATTCAGAGAATTTTTTCCAAGGAACCAATTAAATGCTTTGATTGCAAGTTTCATATACCTATTCTCTTTAGTGGTATCATATGCGACAATTAATGTTTGTACCATTGAAGCAGTATCAACTGGCTGTTGGTCGTAACGAGCACTATGCCCATTTTTATGATGCCATCCGTTCTGACCAATAGGAGCAAATTTTCCATCTTTAAATGTAATAGAAATAAGAAAGTCTAAAGATTCTTTGGCAATTATTAAATATTTGTCGTCTTTAGTTGTTTTATAGCAAAAAAAAAGAACCTCAGGCAATTTACTATTTGAATAAGTAAGATAATTTTCGAACCAATTCCATTTCTCACTATTACAATCCTTATAGAGCTGGGCTAGATAATCGGCTAATTTTTTAATTCTAATGACTTCAGAATTTTTTATTACATTATAGAAATAGAGTCCAATCAAAATAAACGAAATTGCTCTTGGAGATCTAATCTTGTCTATTGCTTTTTTCGCATCTTCAAAAATTAGTTCTGCCTCTACTCTTAATTCCATTGGGATATTTTTTGTGGCAATTAAATAACCAAGAGCCATCATTGCTCTTCCATGGGCGTCCTCGCTCCAATGCTCGAGATTTACAATTTTATTGCAATTAACAAAATTGTACAACTTATTTTCATTATTGTGGACATACTTTATAAAATTCAGATAAATTTTCATCAATTTCAATTTAGTATTATCTTTAAATAACTTATAATATAGCGTGCAAGCTAACAAGGCTCGAGCATTGTCATCTAGAGTATATCCAGATAATTTATCTGGTTTTGCATAATTTGCAAATTGTATTATTCCAAAATCATCCGTAAGATTCATAATATGATCAAACTTGATTTCTGGATATGACATTTCACATTTTTCTAAATCAGGAATAACTCGCTTGAAAACATTATAATAAGATATTGCTACATTTGGCCAAATCATGCACCTAGAAAATGAATAATTGTTTCTTTCCATTTCTTCTTTTAAGAGGGGATTTGATAATATTTTTATTAGAGCATTAGTATATGAATTAGGATCTCTGAATTTTACTAAAAGACCTCTTTCAGGTGCAATAATATCTTTAGCATAAATGAACGGTGTAGAGATAATCGCTCTACCGCAGGCTATTGCGTACGCCAAAGTACCACTAACAATCTGATCAGGATCCAGATTTGAAGAAATATAGATATCCGTTGCTAGTAGAAATTTTACTATTTCTTCTAGCGTCAAGTACCTATCGTAGAATTTTACATTTTTTTCGAGAGCATACTCCTTCACTTTTCCCTTGAGAAAATTTCTATACTTTTCTCCTTCTTTTTCCCTTACTACGGGATGTGTTTCGCCAATTATTAAATATAAAATATTAGGATATTTTTTAACAACCTCAGTTAACGACTCAATTACATATTCATAACCTTTTCCAGAGTTAATAAGGCCAAAAGACGATAATACAATTTTATCATCGATATCCATTACTGTTTTTTCTTTTATACTCTCATCAAATGACACTATTGGCGTTCCATGAGGTATTACAATTATTTCTCTTTTAATATCATAATCTTTTCTTAAAACATCGATCCCCTTGTTAGTCATAACAACTAAATAAGAAGATTTTTTTGCTAGCTCACGAACGATTTTCTTTAATTTATCCTCTGGATTTGGGATAACTGTATGGAATGATATAACGACTGGTTTTTTTACAATTTCTAGAAA
>JAUWHC010000276.1 GCA_030606095.1 Promethearchaeota archaeon
GGTAATATCAAAATTCGCGAAAGAACAAAAAATGGACCCTTGGCGGGCAAGTATGATTGACAGGAAAGAAATTTTTGGATTAAGTGAAGAAGAGTTAATAGCTCCAAAAAAACAAAAAGAGGAGGGGGAGAAATAGATGACTAGACATGGTGGTTCAAGAGCGTTAAAAAGACTCAACACGCCGAAATTTCTGCAAATAAAAAGAAAGCACGGCAAGTTCTTTATGAAACCATCATCTGGCCCTCATCCAAGGAGATTCTGCTTGCCTTTACTCCATATTGTCAGGGATCTTCTTAAGATAGTCGATAACCATAGAGAAGCGAAAAAATTAATAGGACTCGGTAATTTTACGGTCGATGGAAGAGTAGTAAAAGATACAACATATCCAGTAGGTTTAATGGATGTGCTAAGTATAGAAAAAATGAATAAACATTATCGAATTCTACCAGATTCTCACTACGGATTAATACTACATGAAATAACTGAAGCAGAAAGTACTTTTAAATTATGTCGAATAACCCAAAAAACCACGATAAAGGGGGGACATATTCAATTAAACTTACACGATGGAAAGAACATTCTGATACGAGTTAAAGACCCAAAAAACACTAAAGAGGATATTTACAAAAGAATGGATGTCTTGAAAATTAGTATCCCTGAGCATGAAATTCTTAAAGTTTTAAAATTTAAAGAAGGAAATTTAGCGATCATCATGTCCGGGAAAAACATCGGACAATTAGGAAAAGTTATAAATATTTTAAAGCGGTTTGGTCCGAAAGCAAGCACGGTATCTATACAACATAATTCTGAACATACAGAAACTCTATACGATTATACCTTTATTATTGGAGAGGATCAATCCGAAATTAGTTTACCAAAAACAGAATAAAATAAAGAAGTGAATTCAATTATGTCAGTTAAAGCAGTAAAAAAAACTCAGAAAAAATCACGAAAAGAACAAGAAAAAGTATTTGAAGAGATGTGGACTCATCCAATGAAGAAACCTTACTTAGAAAAAGTTGTTCTAAATATTGGAGTAGGTGCTGGTGGTGAAGAATTAGAAAGAGCCTTTACTGTATTACAAACGATCTCTGATAAAACTCCTGTAAAAACTCTTTCTAAGAAAAACGTAAAAGAATTCAACTTGCGGATAGGACGTCCAATTGGAACGATGGTAACTATAAGGAGAAAAGAAGCTGAAAAATTACTTAAAAGACTTTTTGTTGTAAATAACGATAAAATGTTAAGAAAAAGTTTCGATAATTATGGTAATTTTGGTTTTGGTATTACTGAACATATCACCATTCCAGGAATCGAATATGATAACTTGATTGGTATATGGGGTCTTGATGTTGTTGGTCGAATAGTTAGACCCGGTTTGAGAGTTAAGTATAGAAGAAAAGGTCGAGCTAAAGTTCCTAAACACCATTATGTTTCTCGAGCGGAAGCTCAATATTTTTTAGAAAAAAATTTTGGAATCGAAATAGTAGATAAATTAGAATTAGAATATATGTAAAGAAAAAAAATAATTTTGATAATTATGCCACAAGGTAAAATTGGTAAGGGTCAAAGGGAATGTAGGCGCTGCCATACACATAGAGGAATTATAAGAAGGTATGGTTTATATATATGCCGCCGTTGTTTTTACGAAATTGGAAAAGAAATTGGATTTTATAGGTACGATTAAAATAAAAATTAGGAATGAGGTGTAAAAAATAACAAACACACTTGCTGATATGTGCAACAATCTCAAGAACGCAGAAGGAGCAAGAAAAAAAGAAGTAGTAATTAACCCTGCTTCGAAATTAACACAAAAAGTTCTTCGCATCTTCCAGCAGCACGCATATATCGGAGAATTTGAGAGATATGACGATGGAAGGCAAGGAAAGTTTAAAATTGCCCTTTTAGGTAAAATTAATCACTGTGCCGGTTTATTAAGGCTTAACTATAAAACCAATCAATACGAATCACTCGAAAGAAGGTTGCTTCCGGCGCCAGGGTTAGGAATAATTGTATTAACCACTAACCAAGGTATTATGACTATGAAAGAGGCAGAAGAAAAACATATTGGTGGCATGACCTTATGTTATATTTATTAATATTGAAAGAAGGTAATAGTAAATGGTAAAAATAGCATTTTATAAGGAAGAAATGGAGATTCCGGAAGGAGTGAAAGTTACCCTTGATGGAAACCATCATATTACTGTAAAAGGTCCAAACGGAAAAATAACAAAAGATTTTTCTCATGTGAGAGGTATAAAGGTTTCAATTGAAGGGAATAAAATATTTTTTTCTACAAACTTCCCAAAAAGCGGAACTCTCGCCTTGACTAAGACTATTATTAATTTAATTAAAAATTTAATAATCGGGGTTCAAACAAATTATAAATATATTTGCAAAGTGTGCTATAGTCATTTTCCATGTACTGTGGAAGTGAAACCTGATAAAAAAGAAATACATGTAGTAAATTTTCTTGGAGAAAGAGCTCCAAGAGTTACACGCTATTTAGATAATGTAGAAGTAGAGGTTAAAGGTGACGATGTTATTTTAACTGGACCTGATAAAGAAACATTGGGACAAACAGCAGCAAATATAAAAAAATGCTGTAGAATTAGGAAGAAGGATCCAAGAGTTTTCCAAGATGGAGTATACCTCTACAAAAGACAGATTGGAGAAGAAGTTACTTGGGAAATAAAATAAATTGAGGTAAAAGCGATGGAACAAAAAAGATTAATAGAACTCAGGAAAAAAATCAATAAAAAACGACCATCTTTTAGACGTGTAGAATCGTGGAGATATGTGAGAGTAAAAGATCCATGGAGAAAGGCTAGAGGGATCGATTCACGAACTCGAATAAAATCTAAATCTGGTGTTAAATCTCCATCAATGGGATATAGAGGGCCCAAAAAAGTTCGAGGACTTCATCCATCTGGATATGAAGAAGTAAGAGTTGTCAATATTAACGATATAGAAGGTTTAAACAATAAAAAACATGCACTTAAAATTTCAAGTAAATTAGGTGTTAAAAAAAGAATAGCTTTAATTGATTATGTTCAAAGTAGAGGATTTAAAGTTCTTAATTTAGGAATATCTCAAAAAGAATTAGAGGGATTAGAGGCAATGTTAGAGGCGTCTATTGAAGATCTGGACGACGAAGATTTACTTGACGATGAGGATTAGAAAGAATATATAGAATTAATAATAGATTTGTGTGATAATAAATGAGTTTAAAAGCCCAAAAAAGAATGGCTGCAGAAATTTTGAAATGTGGGGAAAATCGAGTTTATTGCAATCCCTATTTAATCGATGAGATTAAAATGGCAATTACTCGAGAGGATATCCGAAATTTAATTAAAGAAGGAATAATTCAGAAAAAATATAAAAAAGGAAACTCAAAATATAGAAAAAATATTCGCCACGAAAGAAAGAAAAAAGGCAGGGCTAGAGGACTAGGCAAAAGAAAGGGAACTAAAGGCGCACGAACTCCCAAGAAAAAAGCTTGGATGAAACGCATTCGTCCTCAGAGACGAGAATTGAAGAAGTTGAGGGATCGAAAATTAATTACTACAGCAACATATAGAAAGCTATACAAAAACGCTAAAGGTGGAATGTTTAATAGTGTTGCTCAAATGAACCGTCATATTAAAGAAAAAGATTTAATCAAGAGAGGTAGATCGTAAATGGCAAAAGGACCGAGATATCGTCGATCTAATCGAAGGAGAGAAGAAGGCAAAACAAATTACCATAGGAGATTAAGGTTATTAAAATCAAAGAAGTTAAGAGTTGTAATTAGGGCTTCAAATAATCATATTATTGTCCAAATTATTCAATCTAAACTCGGTGGCGATAAGGTTTTAGTCTCTGCCCATTCTTCGGAATTAACATCAAAATTTGGATGGAAAGCAAATACAGGAAATGTCCCAGCAGCATATTTAACTGGTTTTTTAGCAGGCCTAAGGGCTAAAAAACAAAATATTCATGAAGCTATTCTCGATTTAGGTATCTTTTATCATAGAATTCGAGTACTCGCGGCTTTTAAAGGTATTTTAAAATCAGAATTAGAGGTACCCTATAAGGAAAGCTTCTTTCCAAACGATTTGGAGGAACGAATCACTGGGGCTCAAATAGAAAAATTTGCTAATCTTCTAAAAAGCGAGAATCCAGAAAAATACGATCAAATTTTCTCAGGTTATCTAAAGAAAAATAAAATAAATCCATTAAAAATTAGTCAAATTGTTTCGAATACATTCAAAACAATTGAAAATAATGCTTAAACAAGTGAGTTAAAATGAGTCAACAAAGACAAAGACAAAATCAAAGACAAAGAAAACCAAGAAATCCTACCGAAGGATGGGTTCCAAAAACGCGCTTGGGCGAATTGGTCAAAGAAGGGCTAATCACATTAGAAAAAATATTTGCTAATAATCTCATTGTCAAGGAGAAACAAATTATTGACATTCTCCTCCCACAATTAAATGAGAGTGTG
>JAUWHC010000362.1 GCA_030606095.1 Promethearchaeota archaeon
ATTTTTCTGTATGTATCTCCCCTAAGTTTACTTCTCTTATTTGTTTTTTCCTCTAACGATTTCCAAAATTTCGATAAATCTTTGTTTTTGAAAAAAAGCTTAAACAAAAACAAAATACCCGTCGATATCAAAACTATCACACCAATAATAAGCAAGGGGAGCCCTAACGCAAGAGAGAAAATTGGTATTGTGTCAGAATAAAGCGTTATGTCTTGAAACATTAGTACTTCTATAATAATAATAATAGCAAAAGTCAAAAACAAGGCGCCAAACCCAAAAAAATTGTTAAAAACTTCCTTTTTATACGAAAAATGCATATAACTAAATAATACGAGAAAATAAGAAATTGAAATTAAGGTAAACCAATATAAAAATTCTGCCATATTTATTTCAAATTTAATTAATTAATTTCTAATATTAAATATAGGGGTTTTATTCTTTAATTAAGGTTATCTAACATCAATAAAAATGAAAAAAATTATACTTGCATCAAAGTCTATTGATCGAAAAAAAACTTTCAACCGTTTAAACATTCCGTTTGAAACTATAATTACGGATATAGACGAAGGATATTACAAAGGAATATTTTCAAATCCAGTTGAATTAGTTAAAGAAATAGCTAAAGCTAAGGCCTTAAAAGCTAAAGATTTGTTAAAAAATAGAAATATAGAATCAATAATAATAGCTGCTGATACGATAGTGGAATTTAAGGGTAAAATCATAGGAAAAGCAAAAAATAAAGCTCAAGCATTTCAAATATTGAAATCTTTAATTAATCGTTCTCATAACCTAATTACAGGCGTGGCAATAACGGAGTTAAACGACCCAAAAGTCGTGGTTGATTACGATTGTACTATAGTTACTTTTTTAGATATTTCTGATAATGAAATTAGGAATTACATTAATACCGAGGAATGGAAAGGTAGAGCGGGCGCATATTCCATTAGAGATAGGGCAAGTTTATTTATCAAGGAAATTCGAGGGTCCCCCTCAAATGTTATAGGTTTACCAATGCAAAAAATATTTGAAATTTTAAAAAAAGATTTTGGCTTGAATTTATTCGATACTTAGTTAAATTCGGTTTAAATATATAAAAAAGATATAGTTCTTAATTTTCTGAAATTTCTCTCCACATTTTTAAATTTTCATAGAATTTTAACATTCTTTCAAGTCTACTAATCATTTCTTCATAGTAACCACGATCAGCGTACTGATTTTTAACCAATTTCTGGGCTAAAGCTAAACTGTTTTTATATCGTAGTATTTTATTCTCAATCACATAGTTTTTTCAAATGGCTTTTTATTTAAAATAAAAAAATATCTGTGTATTATCACCGTAGTTTTGAATCTAAAAAGATAATGAATAAAAATCAAAAATCTACTGAAATGAAAATATTAAAAGCTTTTATAGATTAATTTCTTTATAAAAAATACAACTTTAAAAAATGATGTAAAATGACGAAACATTATAAAAATGAACAAATAATGAAGTTTTTAACTATCATTGGTGCTTTAGTAGGGTTAGCAACTTTAATCCTATCTATTGCTGGATTAGGAAGTTATGGGCTTATTGATCCCGTATTTGCATTAAATGCAGTTCTAAATTTCATAATTGGGATAGTTATAGTTGCTTTAACATTTTTAGTTGCTATGAAACCAGATGAACCACTTCCGTTTCATTGGTTAGTTTTATTTATCCTTGCAATCTTGCTGGTAATTTTTGGAGCAGGTATTATTGCTTGCGTTCTTGTTATCATTGCAGCTTTAATTGGTTTAATTGAGGATTTATAAATCTCAATTAACTATTAAAACTTTTTTTTATCTTATTTATTATCATAAGGCTAGATATTGGCATTTTTTAGGAAATATGATACAATTTCTTCAGCAAGGTTGATGTCCGTTACTTTTTGCAGAGCGGTGAACCCTGGAATGGAATTTACTTCCAAAACTAATAAACCCTTTTCGCTTTCAACGATATCAACACCAGCAATTTCGGTTTTTGTAATTTTTGCTGCTTTTATTGCTAGCGTTTTTAACTCTTCTGTGAGTTCTAATGGCTCCATTCTTGCTCCCGCATGAATATTAGTTTTCCAGTTATCACTTACTCTATACATTCCGGCTATAGCTTTATCACCTAGAACTAAAATTCGGATGTCTCGATTGTGATGTTCGATAAATTCTTGAAGATAAAAAACTTCGTTTAATTGGCTTAAAGTATATATAACATTTTCTGCAAAGCCTTTATCGTTTATTCTGGTAATTCCAACGCCTTTCGAACCATATAACGGTTTTAATACAATATCCCCACCAAGTTCTTCAAACGCTTCTATGGCATCGTTGGGATTTTCGCAAATAATCGTTTTTGGAGTTGGAATTTTATATCTTTCTAAATAAATTGAAGTAAGAAATTTATCGCTCGCTATTTCTAAGGATTCTCTTGAATTTATTAATTTAATTCCATATTCTTCAATTGCGCTTAACAAATCAAGCCTAAAAAATATTCTCTGAGTTGGAGCAGCGCCAAACCCTCTTACAAGAGCCGCAAATGGATCAAGTTTTTCAAATTGTTCTTGGAAATGACTTATTTTAATCTTTACTTTTATTGTTGATGGAACGAAATATTTAACATTGTAACCTCTTTTTTCAAATTCTTTAGATAAAATTTGAACTTCAGGATCTTCCGGCTTTGGAGTAATTATCATGGAATACACATTTTATTACCTCTTAAAAAATTACTTAATTCAACTGTCACTAAATAAATAAATTTAAAATCTTATATATATATATGAAGTCAATGGATTCTAAAGACGCAGAAAACGAAACGGAAAAATTAACAAAAGTACTTTCTATTGTTCAAAATCTTTACTATAAGAAAAAGGAACAATTAAACGATTTAAAATTAGAAATCTCTGAAATACACACCGTTTTAAATTATTTAAACTCATTGATTTCACAGCAATCGTTTTCAAGTGCAGATGAAATTTATTCGAAGCTTTTAAATCGTGAAGAGAAATCGATTGATGATTATTTTAAAAAAGATATTTCTCAGGAAGATTTTGATGGAACTAACATTAAAAGAAAAATTTTCTCGAGCCAAAATCAGAATGAAGAAAATTTATTATGTGTGCTTAACCTCTATGACTTTAAAAGAGTTGAGATAAAATTTATTGATCCTGAAAAAAGGGAGATTCAAGAAACTTCAGAGAATTTTATTACCATTTTTCTCAAGGGAGCGCTTATTAAAATAAAAGAAAATAACCCTAATTTGAGCATTAATTATAATTTTTTCAAAAATTCCGATAAAGTTGAATATATTCACATATCTAATTTAAGTTCTATTGAAGACTATGATTTAATAACGGACAAAATCCGAGAATTATTAGCGAGTGAAAAATAAGCTCTTTAAGAATCGTTGAATTGATAAAGTTT
>JAUWHC010000407.1 GCA_030606095.1 Promethearchaeota archaeon
AAATCGTATTGGTTTTTATCCCATCGTTCGCCAAATTTTGTGGCATCACAGCCAATAATGGCTACTTTATCCCTAATTCCTTTTACTTTACTCATTTTTTTTTCACCTCTAATGTCTTAAGGGCCTACATTTCCAATAGTAATTATGGAAATCAGCTCCTTCGTGTTCTTTTCTAAAAGTAAGTTCAACTTCCATACCGATTTTTACATTCTCTTCTGGTTTTTGGATTTCCGTCATGTTTAATAACACGCGTCCGCCACCCTCTAAATCAATTACACATCGAGGGACTGGTGTAGCTAAGTAAGCCCCTCCAACTAGATGATCTAAAGTATACGTAAAAACGATTCCTTTATGTGCAAGTTTAACTAGTTCAAGCTGGTCGTCTGCTCTACAAACAGCGCAAGAACGTGCTGTTGTAGGATATTGAACTGCTCCACAGCTAGTGCATTTAAGGCCATACCATTTATATATAGCATATGTATCTCGCCACATGGTTACAGCAGAGCTTTTTCGGACGTAACGGTCTTTTTCAAGTAATTCTTTATTTTCAACAAATACGCTGTAATTCTTCAGAGAAATCATCGATTTTTGGTGTCCTGCTACGCCTAAATGCTTCTTTGAGAGTTCTCTTACTGCTTTTCTGTCTGTGATGTGCATTAAAATAGCATCTGCTCCATCTCCATATCCCGCCAAAATTACTTTTGCATCTTCCTTAGGTCGTTTTAAAGCAGCCATTAGCAGCATAAATGCCATCGGGGTTCCAAAATCGCCTAACTGGAGAAATAAACCGTTTTGAGCGGCTCCTTGTGGAAACTTCATCATTTTTGAAATTCTCCCGTGAACTCTAGGGTTGTTATAATAATAGGCGGCTATATCGACTTCTTCTGGTTTTAGATCGTTCCTTTTCATAATTTCAGTCATTACTTTCGTAATACTTTTTATGTAGAATTGAGCGTCCATTTTGACTTCGAAAGTTCTTATAAATTTATCTTCGTTTGTTCGCTTCCAAGGTCCTGTTACATTTGCCGAAATCGAATAATAATCGTCAATAATAAGCGGTAAATCGTCCCCCTCTGCTACTAATAGAGCAGCCGCACCATCAGCATAACCGTATTCCCACATAGTGGAAGGCTCAGGCGCTCTAGTATCAGCAGCGACAATAAGAATGCTTTTTATGTCTTTATTCGCTTTGATCGTATCAACAGCTCTAGTTAGGGCAGTAGTTCCAGATTTTAATGAATCAGTAAAATCTGCTGTTATTATACCATCCCTTAAATCCAATACCGTAGCAATTAAAGAAGCTGAGTCCTTTTCAGTGTAAACTTGAGTAGTTGACGCGAAAAAGAGGCCATCAACGCTTTTTGGGTCGATACCCGCTAAACAATCTAATCCTGCTTCAACCGACATGGTAATACTATCTTCGTCCTCACTAGCAACTGCTTTTGAGCCGGGAATAGAAGGAAAATCCCATGCTTTGGCAATAAGCTCGCGAGGAAGCAACCAGCGCGGTAAATACGCGCCATAACTTTTAATACCAATTGGCATATTAAATTTCTACCTCTAATATTTTTATTTTTATAATTTAGATTTAAATTAATTAGTTATGTGATTTTCAATTTTTTAGAATAAATATATTTTGTTTTTTAAAATAGCACAAGTATTAAATTTAAAAAGATCGCTTATTTAAGAGAGAAAAACGATAATATTTGGTTATATTTGGTTATTTGGTTTGAGCTGTTTATAAAGAAAATCTTAGTTTTAATCAAACTTTTTCTCAAGGACAATAATTATAGGCTCGAAACCGACTTTTCCAAAGATGTCTATCAATCTTTTTACGCCTTTATATGCCATATTAATTCTTACGGCTTCACAACCCCAGGATTTTAAGATTTGTATAGCTCTATCCGCTAAGATTTTACCTACTCCTTTTCCGATAAATTCTTTCTTGGTAGACCACGAATTAAGATAGCCAATGTACTGCCCTAAGTTGTTTTTTACTGCTTCTAGCATTCCCATTGAAACAACTTGACCGGTAGATTTTAATTCAGCAATCAAGGTTATACGTTTCAAATTGGGTTTAAATTGTCTTAATCCAGAAGTTTCTCTCCATTTTGCTTCGTCTAATCCAATGTTAAATTGGCTCTGGAGCTCTCCTAAAATTTCTAAAGTAGCTTGATAATCAGATGTTCGATAATTTCTGATTATTATTTCTTCTTTATCAATTAATTCAACAGACATATTTTTAACACCATTTAATTAATTATTTTGTTTTTTTATAACATTTAAATCAATTCTTTTTGATAATAATTTCTCATTACTCACTTCATCTATAATGAAGAAGATGTACTCGTCAATGTGGGGGATAATGGGCGAAATAAATACCAATTCCTCTTCAGCGTACCAAGAATCAATCAATTCAATCATTATTTCTTTTTCGAAATATTCTTTAAGATGAGTAATTTTTACAATTAACCCTTTCATTTCATTAAGAGAATTATTTTGGACTAATATCTCTAATTCTTGGCTATCTTCCATGATATTGATTTTAAGTAATATAAAGGGCTTCTTGTCAATAAAATTTACTTCTCCTTTTTTGCTAGGGTCAAATAATTGAATACTTGAGAAAGAACCTTTGTAATCTTCACTATGTATATGTGCTACATCAATCCCTTTAAATGCCAAGTAAGCAATCGCTTTTTGCATTCTTATTGAACTAGCGTCAGCTTTTTTAATTACAGTAGAGAAAAAGTGATCAGTCGTGTTATCAATCATTTCTCTTAATTGTTTCTTAATTTTATCGCCCGCTTCTATAATCTTCTTAGTTTTAGGAGATTTAATTACATCATCTTTCAATATCTCAGATTCAATAATTTCATAGATTTTTTTTTCAAAATTATCT
>JAUWHC010000004.1 GCA_030606095.1 Promethearchaeota archaeon
TTAATAAATTAAATTTTATGCTCACAATAATAATAAAAAATTTCTTATTTTCATTTCCTTCTTATAGAATGTGTTTCGTTACCATTCAGAATAAAATCATAAACCCATGGAAATTTAAATATCGATAAATTTCTTATGGATATAGGGACTAGTCATTGCTCTTAAAAGAGCTTCATAATTTAAATCAAAATGCAATTTTTGTCCAATCTGAAATTGATTATCTCTTATATCTACAACTAAGTAGTCGCTTGAAGCTCCAAGAATATTAATACTTTCTTTCGGATTTAATCCTTTTACTGCAATATCTTGTCTACCTATATTTAAAAGTGCTTGTGTTCTAATTATATCGCTTTTTTTTCCGTTGTTATTTTTATTATGGTAAGTTTGGACACTTTCCCCAAATGCATTTGATACAATAATCCCTTTGGGGATTACAGATCTTTGTTTTAATTCAACAATTTCTGTTATTAACTTAAAAGCGTCTGTATAAAGATTTGGAATTGGTTCATAATTTATTGTTTCTTTTCCTAGAAACATAGCTTCCCCAATTCTAAAATTATTTATTTCACCAATGTTTTTACACGATTTAAACCAGTTAAAATTTGCAGAATTTCCTCCTGAAACAAATTCTAATTCCAATTCAAATTTATCCTTGATCCCAAATACTAATTTTGAAAATTCATTCATATTTTCATCTGTCGGGATGATACCACCAAAACATTTGAAATTTGTACCAATTCCACTTAAATTTATATTTTTTAGTCTTAAAATCTCTTCGACAAAACATTCAATATTGAATATATTTATTCCTTCTCTTAAATCTCCCATATCTACCATTAGAATTATATTATGTATCTTTTTTTGTTTAACGGCTTCATTTGAAAGCATTCTTATGGTCTTTAATTCTGAGTTTAGGCTATAATTTGCGTATTTAACAACAAGAGGAATTTCAGTAATGCTTGGAATACGAATTAAAACAAATTGAGCTCTAATATTATTTTTTTTCATTTTAATAATATTGTTAATTCGTGAATCTCCTAAATACTCTATTCCTCCTTGAACCAACGTCATTGCAATAGTAGGGTCTCCTAAGACAAGTTTTGTAATTCCAATAATAGATACATTTCGCTGAGCTAAAAGATTCTTTAATAATTTTGCGTTATGTCTAATTTTTCTCAAATTAATTTCAAGTATTGGCATTTTGATTCACATTATACAATTTATTTTTAGTTTAAATGAAAGTTATCAAATTCTTTTTAATGCTGCTTTTATAATTTCATCTAAGAATTCACTACTTTTTTTGTTTTCTGCAATTGCCATAAAGCCCATGTAACTATGAGGTTTATCTTTTGGTGTACACATTAATCCTGCAAAACAATTTATTTCTAATAAAAAAGGACCTTCTTCTGATAAGATCATGTCTACACGACCATAATCTCTAAGATTTATCGCTTGAAATGCTGAAATAGCTAATTTCTGTAATTCTTTAGACTGTTTCGGAGTTAATTTTGCAGGGCATTGGAATTTATCGTCATCTAACTCTTTTTTATTAAATGTTAAGAATTTTTCCTTTTCCTTGTGTATTATTTCTAATAAAGGTAAGGCTTTAATCTGATTTCCATTACCAATAATCCCACATGTTATTTCTCTACCTTTTAAAAATTTTTCAATAAGAACAGGTTGATTTATTGTGTTTAATCTTTTTTCAACTCCTTTAATTAATTCTTTATACGAACAGATAAGTGAGGATTCATCGATTCCAGAACTTCCTCTCCCTTGAGAGGGTTTTATAAATAAAGGATAAGCAAATGGCATGTTTTTCTTAAAAATTTCACAATCCTCTTTTGATCTTGCTAAAATATAAGGTGATGTTGGTAATCCTTTTTTAAGCCACAAATCTTTAGTAAGAACCTTATCGGTTGCTATAACGCATCCAAAAATATCAGACCCTACATAAGGTATCTCTAATTCTTCTAAAATAGCTGTTTCAACAATGCTGGATACATTAAATACGATATCTATGTCAAGACTTTTTAAATCAGAAATAATATTGTCGTTCCATTTTAATTTTTTTGCATCATAACCCGCTTCATTTAAAGCACTTAAATGATGTTCTACTTCTTGATTAGTTGTATCGATAATATTCTCGCTTTTAGCAAATTTCTCTTGTATTGAAAAATTTCCTCGTTTTTTCTCAAGTACACAAATTTTTATTTTTTCCTTAGTCATCTTGATCAGATTTTTTCACATTTTAATTTTCTTGGTTTATAATACATTT
Source organism: Promethearchaeota archaeon (assembly GCA_030606095.1). Classification (GTDB taxonomy): domain Archaea; phylum Asgardarchaeota; class Lokiarchaeia; order Sigyniarchaeales; family SOKP01; genus SOKP01. Next base: position 2,279 of record JAUWHC010000004.1, read on the forward strand.
TATATACAATTAAATCTTGCTTAACTCTTATGTTTGCGGAAAAATTCGAATTTCAAGAAGTAAACCATGAAATATAAAAATCTTCAAATCCGAGATAATACTCGAGTATTAGAATAAAACTTCTAAGAGTAGTAAGTTATGTTAAAAGAAAAATTATGTTGAGTACTTGAAATACCATCATTAACAATTATATCTAATAAAATTGGCGAAAAAATCGAAGAAATAATTTCTAAAGTTTTCATCAAATTTTGCTAACTGTGATTTTAAATAATTCAAATTAAAAATTAAGAAAGATAGATAAAGAAGCTAGAGATTTTACATTTTCTAAATTTAAAAGGCGGAAAATGTTCTTAACTTTCTAAATAAATTACTTGAAATCTTAAAAATATTCGTGTTTTCAGACTTTAAGTCGTATTATTCAAAAAATGTTATTGAAAGGTAACTTGAAAACTAATCAAAGCTCTTGAAAGATAGGAGTAAGTGGTTGAAGAATATTTTTCTTTTTAAGTTTAAAGCTGCCTGTAGTAATTCTAGCTCTTTTTTATGATAAAAAATGTGAGCATATTCACTAATGAATTTATCAATGTGTTTTCCACTTATTAACCCTTCTTTCTGAAATTGTTTTATTTAATATATTTCCCTTCATCGATTATAATACGAAAATGATAAAAAGAAAGTTCATTTAAAGATTTACAAACCTTTTTTTTTGATGAGAATTCCACAGTTGTGTTAAAAGTAGATATAGCTTGTAAAAAACAATTTTAAAGAAATTATTCAATAATTAATTCTGAGCAACAGAACTTATTGTGATGGTATTTGCTAATTTTTCTTTTAGAGTTTCTGATTTTACTTCATTTTCTATAACAACCACAATTTCTGATATAGGGATATAAATAAATTTATTATATCTTGCCATTAATACAATAATTTCTTCAGTAACTTCTTTTAATACACCTCGAAACTGACTATATTCCCCTAAATTTCTTACATATACGCTAACTTTTTTAGTTTTCAGATTTTTTAAAATCGATTTCATTTTCATTCTTTCACCTCCAATTGTTTAAATTTTTATTATTTAGTGATATCTAAAATTTCAGGATTTGTATAAATTGGCAGAGAAGTTCCTATAAATTGCCGAAAACGGCTAATATGTAATTTTTACTTTATCCTTTAATCAGTTTCATAACGCTTAAAATGGTTCTTTAATATAATGTTTTCTGTAATTATCAAAAGCTTCTTTATCTATCTTTCTTAATTTTTTATTCACCATCTTTCTTATTTTAGAACTTTTAACTTTTAATAATCTTTTAACAATCTGATCAAGCACTTGTTTAGATGTACTTTCAGAAGCTCCTGCTTTTTTACAAACTTCCAAAATCTTATTTGGATCAAAATCCTCTTCAGAACCATCTTTCTTAATAATTTTAAGATTTATTATATTTGATCACCTACTTATTGATTCTTTTTATTATAAATAAAAGAAAAATCTAATAATAAAATATCGACTTTTCAATTAAAAATGTAAATATAGTAGATAACTCCTTTAATTGCACGAACGATTTATATAAATAATGATTATCGAACAATAAGAACATCACAAGGTACGTCATTTACAACTTTCTGAGCAATTGTACCTGAGAATATTTGTTCTAATTTTGAATGTTCGCCTTTACTGCCTAAAACTATAAGATCAAAGTTTTCCTCTTCCACTACCTTTTCTATGTAATCTTCAGGTTCTTCATCTGAGATTAAACGTGTTTCTATATCAATATGGTTTTTTTCAAAGATCTCTTCTATCTTTTTTAAGATTTTGGTACCATGTAGTTCATATTCTTCTTGAAGTTTTCTATAATCCACTGATGAAATTGAATAACTTGGCCCGAATGATGAAGGTACGCATAAAGCAATTTTCTCAGGCAATTTGCGATGTTCTATTGAATGAAAAGCGACAACTTCAAGTGAATTCTTAGCTTTCGTACTTACTTCTTGCTTATTATTTTGAGCAATTTTTCTCTTGGAGTTTTGATCTTTTACAATCTCCACAACTCTTCTTGCCGCACGGAAAGCATCATCTGAATTATCCATTGCAATTAAGATTTTCTCGTAAATCTTTTTCACCTCTAAAATTTTAATTTTTATTATAATTAACTCTAATTATAAATAATGTACCTATTTATTTAAATATTTAGATTTTACAATATTTAATTATTATAATAAATAAATTTATATAATATTATTACTTTTATTAAAGTGTAGATTGAAATTTTTTATTAAAAAATTTAGAATGATTGAATTAATATAAGATAATGAGGTGATTATAAAGTTTGGAAGACTTGAAAAAACGAATATCAAATTTCTTCAAAGTACTAAGCGATCCTACAAGATTAAATATTTTAGAATTTTTAAAAGATAATCCAAGTACATCAATCAAAATTCAAACATCTTTGAACATTAGTCAAAGTTATGCTTCACATCAATTAAAAAAACTATATGATGCCGATCTCATAGAATATGAAAAAAAAGGTAAAATTAAATACTATAAACCAAAAAATAATGATATTTATAAACTATTAGCGTTAATTCAATCATATATTTTTATGTTAGAAAAGGAAAAATATGAAAAGTTTAATTTGATAGATGAGTTTGAACCAATTAAAGATTTTAGTGATATGTTTTGAACTTTAAATTCTATATAAAAAAAGTTTTGAAAACTAATTTCTAAAGATTTCATCAAATTTTGTTAGCTGTGATTTTAAATAATTCGAATCACTCTGAATTTTTTAGTTAAAAGATTAGTAAAGATAAAAATGAGTAATTATAAAGAAAAAAACCTTTCTAGATTAAATAAAAAGGAACAATGTTGTGAAAATCAATGTGTGGATTTAAGAAATGGTAATTTAGTATGTTTAAATTGTGGAATGGTATTTGGTATTCAATTATTTCAAAAAGAGAGAAGAGCTTTCACACCTGAGGAATTAAGAAAAAGGAAAAGAACGCAAGTAAAATGGAGAAATTTTGGTCCAAGAACCCTACTTTCAAATAATAATCTTGATTCTAAAGGTTATAATATTAATGCTAAAAGAAAACCATTATTCAAACGTTTATCAAAAATACAAAGATCTTTAACTTCGGGAATAGAAAGAAATTTATGGGAAGCTAAACCTAAAATGAAGCTACTTGTTTCTAAATTAAATATTCCTGAATACATTTATCAAACAGCCTGGAGAATTTATACGTCAGCTGCAAAAAAGAAATTAACAATGGGTAGATCAATAGATGGTTTTGTATCAGCTTCCTTATATGCTGCGATTCGAGTTCATGAACTTCCTATACTATTGGAAGAAATAAACGAGGTATGTGTAATTTCTCGAAGAACGCTTATTCGCTCTTTAGGAATATTAATTAAAGAAGTTTTACCCGAATTAGGTTTAAGATATCGCCCGATCACACCAGAAAAATTGGTATTTAGATTTGGAAATAAGTTAAAAATTCCTATTAAAATACAAAAAGAAGCATTGAGGTTACTCAAAACATCCTCTAAAAAAGGGCTTTCTACAAATGGAAAAGATCCAAAAGGATTTGCTGCTTCTGCGATTTATATGGCAGCAAGATCTACTAAGCACCGAAAGACCCAAACTGAAGTTTCATATATTTCTAAAATTACTGAAGTGACTTTAAGAACTAGAGTAAAGGATATTAAAAAAGCATTAAATTAAAATTAAGATTGTGATTGTTATTATGAATTCTAAAGGCTTATTTGTGGTTAGTCCAAACATTGGACATCCCAGAATATTGAATATAGGCAGAAATTTATCTAAGCAAAACTTTAAAACAGATTTATTAATCATAACTCATATAAAGAATCCAAAAAAAGTAAAAGAATTATTAACTGACAATATAAAAATTATACCTATTTTTGAATATAAGTGGAAATTAGAGCAACTTCTCGAAAAGAGAGGATTAATAGAAAAAATTAAAAGTTTATGGAAAAAATTAAAAATTATTTTCTTATTTAAAAAAAAAGAAAAAGGATTTGAAATTTCAATTGAAGAATTAGATAAATTTGGGAACAAACAAGTAAGAATTAAAAAAATAAGAAAGAAAGATTTAAAGAAAATAAAACCTCGTGCTTTTAGGGGAACTCCAATAATCACTAAAATCGTAAACCTAAAATCATCGACTCCAATAAAGATTAATGACTCAATATATATTGATGATCAATATTGTAAACCACAGAATTATTTAAGAAAATTAGAAGTGTTTGGTAATTTAGAATATTTTTATACAATTACTTTAGAATTTAATTTAACTGATGAGATTTTAGACTTTTTATCAAATAGAAATTTCATTATGTTTGATATTTTATTTGCAAATTCTAATTTGGATAAAAAAATAAATTATCATGCGATTGTCATTTCAAAAAATGATTGGAGTAATATCAATATCGTGCAAGCTACTGATTTACATATAGCAAAAAGAAATGATGAAATGTTTAATAAAATTAATAATATGTATCGAAATCTTAGGAATAAAAATATCAAAAAAATAAATCAAATAAAAACTAATCCGCCAAAATCAAATGATAAGTATGATATTAGAAAATCTCTTTTTAAAATTGATCTCTCATTTAAAAAAAGACTGATTAATCCAAACAATTTATTTAGAAAATTTGTTAAAAAAATAAATACAAAAGTTATCAATAATAAAATTGATTTTGTAATTATTACAGGAGATATTGTAGATTTTACCAATGTTAGTAAAATATCATCAAATCAAAAAACTATTTTTCCTTATGAGAATAGTAATTGGAAAATTTTCAAAGATATTATCTTAAATATAGAGCAAACTAATAAAAAAGGTATAAAAAAATCGGAAGAAATCTTATGCCCTATCTTTACCATTCCCGGGAATCATGATTATCGACCTTGGCAATATGATTTAAATTGGGGAGGAATTTATAAAAAAATTGGGCTTAAAAAAATTGAAGCTCAAGCATTAAAAGATGAATATTCAGCTTCTCCAATTAGAGCAATTCTAAAGAGTGAAAAAGCATTAACAGGATACTTATCAGAAATAAATGCTTCATTAGATTACTATTTAAAATTAGGCAATTTTTTATTTATTTTTCTAAATACAGGGGCGGATTCCTATAAAAAAATGAAAGATTTTATATCAGGAAGGCCCTCTCTAACAGGTCTTACTCAGAAGCAAATAAAATTTTTAAATAATATTATTAAGAGTAAGTTTAATAAAAAACTTCAAATTTTTCTTTGTTTACATGCACCTCCTATAAATACAAGAGAGAAACGAGGTATTTTAAGTCGAATTAAAAAAAAATTTAAAAAAATGATAAGAATAGAAATAGATCAGTTCAGAGAATCAAAATTTAACAGTTTAAAGAGAAAAAGAGAAAAAGCGCGTATTGATGATAAATTTAATATTAAATATGGAACGATTTCTACTAATTGGGAGAAATTGATTAATTTTTGTTATGATTATTGTATTCTTACAATATCAGGTCATACACACATGTTAAACGAATATAGATTGAAGAAATCTTTACAAAATAGTTCTAACGATGAAGAAAACAAAGAATCGTCGATTGCAGTATTTTATGATGATTATTCTGAGATTTGTAAAAATAAAAAGAATATTCAAAAATATAGTCCCTTCATAGTTCAAACTCCTGCCTTGGGATTAAAATCCTTCAAAAGACTTAGGAAAGTAGGAGCATATCGAGAGATAATAATCAAAAATGGAAAATTATCTTCATTTCAAGTTAATTACATTTAAAATAATTATTTATTAACAAGGATAAAAGTATAAACTAAAGGTGATTATTAATGACTTTCCAAGAAATAGGAATTAGTATTAATACAATTAATGGGCTAAAAGATATGAATATAAATAATCCCACAGTCGTTCAAGAAAAAGCTATTCCTTTAATTTTAAAAGGGCAAAACATAATAGTTCAATCTAAGACGGGAACAGGAAAAACATTAGCTTATGTTATTCCAATAATTGAAAGTATGAAATTCATTAAAAATGAATGCTTGATTATTGCCCCAACAAGAGAACTAACTAAACAAATTTACCAGGTTATTAAAGATTTAGAAATTGAAAGAATAAACATAATGACAATATATGGAGGTGTCTCAATTAATAACCAAATAAAAGAATTGGAACAAGAACCTCATATTATCGTTGGAACCCCTGGTAGACTTATCGATCTCTATAAGAGAAAGAAACTAAAGTTTAATAATATTCGATTTGTAGTACTAGATGAAGCTGATAGACTTTTAGACATGGGTTTTTTTCCAGACATTAAATATCTCCTTAAAGCTATAAAAACTAAATTTCAATTCATGTTATTTTCCGCGACTATTGAGGAGAATATAAGAAAGTTGGCAAAGAGGTTTACAAAAAATAAATTTATTTATATTAATCTGTCCAAAGATAATCTAACAGTTAGTAACACTAAACAATTTTTTTATATGATAGATTTTTTTAATCAAAAATATCATATATTTTTAGAGATTTTAAAAAAAGAACGACCAAAATTTTCTCTTGTTTTTGTGAATACAAAAAAAACAGGAAAATGGTTATTCAAGAAATTAAAAAATTCTTTTTTTAAAAGATTTTATAAAATTGGATTGATTTCTGGAGAATTGTCTCAACATAAAAGGGAAATTGTTTTAAAAAACTTTAGAAAAAATAAGATCAACATGCTTATTGCTACAGATGTTGCTGCTAGAGGATTGGATATAGAAAATATATCTCATGTTTTTAATTACGATATTCCAAAATTTCCAGAAAATTATATTCATCGCATAGGTAGAACATCTCGAATGAATAAAGATGGAATTGCAATTTCTTTGGTTTTGAAAGAAGAATACGAATATTTATGCCATATAGAGGGATTAATAAATAAAGAAATTAAACAAAAATTTTTGCCTTTTCAAGAAGAAAGAAGAAAAAGATTTCCTTTCTATTAAATATTAATTAAATTAAATTTTAAAGAGGTGAGAACTGAAATTAAAGATGAAAATTTTTGTAAAGTTTGTAGTTTTCCAAAGGAATTATGTATATGTGAAAATCTAGAAGCTGAAGATCAACAAATAAAGATCTATAATGAAAAACGAAGGTGGGGTAAAATAGTTACAATTGTTAAATTTTATGGTAATTTCAATATCGATTTAGATAAACTTATCACTAAAGCTAAAATAAAATGTGCATCTGGAGGGACATTCAAAGATAATGGTATTGAACTACAAGGAGAACACCGCTTTAAACTAAAGAAATTCCTTATAAAAGAGGGTTTTCCCAATGAAAAAATCATAATTGAAGGCTAATAATGTGGAAGTTAATCTACTTAAAATCATAAAAAATATACAACTTTAAGTATTTTTAATTTGTTTGGATTCTATTCTTAATGTTATATAGATTTAGAAAACTTTTTTCAGAGATAAGAATAAATAATTAAGAATTGAAATCAGTTTAGTGAATTGATTAAAAAATAGAGCTGGATATAAAAACATAAATATTTTTAAGTATTGTAGTATTATTATTATTTGAAAATTCTATAAAAATCTCAAAAAGCTAGAGATTTTACATTTTCCAAATTTAAAACTTTGGATTTAAAAGGCGGAAAATGTTCTTACCTTTCTAAAGCACTTATAAGCATATATCTTTTATCGATTTTGTAGATTCAGAAAAGTAGGTTCAAATTTTCAGATTAAGTTCATTAATATTTAGCAGTTTATTTTAAATTTAAAAGAGGTGTTTAAAATTTTTGAATTCAAATGGAAAAGTTAATATTCAACATTTAACCGAAAAAAATGGAAAACTATTAGATTTAAATAATAATAAGATCATTTTAAATGAATTTGAACAATATCAAGTTTTAACAAATCTAATTAAAAAATTATCTCTAAACAAAAAAAGAAAAATAAAAAAGATCTTGATAATTGGAGAAGATCTATTACGAATTTATCCAGAATTACATATAATTTATCCAGATGCGCAATTCTATATTACTAATAAATCAAAGGAGATATTGAAGTCCTTTATTGAACACTATAATAAGCAACAAAACTACTCTACTCACACTCTTAATGTTTTTAAAGGAGTATCACTTCTTGATTTTACTTACTATAATGGTAAGTTTGATTTAGTTATTGCTAACAAAATTTATTCTCAAGCAAGAAAAAAGAAAAGATACCTTTCTACCAGGTTTTTATTTATACATTATCTGCGACAATATGGGATATTAAGTATAATTAATTATACACAGAATTCTAAAGGGGATAAATTTAGTTTATTAGAGACTATAAAACCTGACTTAGAAAAAAAAATTCCAATAAAAAATAAGAAAGGTTCAATCCACTTTATATTTTATGTTAGAAGAAAAAAATTTGTATAATTTTGAGGGAGATTGATATATGATTCGTGTTCTAAAAAAGATAAGGCAAGATAATAAAGAATTTATATCTTATGAAGAATTAAAAAAGTATTCTAAAGAGTTATATTATAATCATAGGGTTATTAGCAATTATTTAATTTCTCGTGGATATTTGGTAAATGTCTTAGATAACATTTATTATGTAAAAACTATTGATGAAATTCGCAAGAATACACTAAAATATCCTATTCTAGAACTTGTAGCAAAAGCGTTAAAACAGAAACATGTTAAAAATTGGTATTATGGGCTATATACTGCATTTGAATTACTAAATATCGATTATGAAAATCAAGATGAATATTTATACATAATAAATGATAGATTTTTAATAAACAAGCCAATAGAGATTTTGGGGAAAAAATTTAGGTTTTTAAAGGTTAAAAATGCTTTCTTTAAATTTGGAACGATAAATAAAAAGGTTAAATATTCAGATCTCGAAAAAACAATTTTAGATTTAATTTATTTGTGGGAATATAATCATATAAATGAAAAAATAATATTAATTAAGCTCTCTAAATTATTGGTATTGGATGGAATTCTTGAGGAAAAGATATTAAAATATTCCCAATATTATCCAAAATCTAATAAAAACATCTTGAAAAAAGCATTAAATATTTAAATTATAATTAGAGTTTTCTTAATTAATCTTAATAGATTATTCATCAAAATAAATTTCTGAAAAAAAGTAAATTAAAAAAAATTAAGTTTTTAACCATCTTCTAACGATTTATAACAAAACCACCAATCATAACATTTAAATTCCTTAGATCTTTGCTCTGCTGTTTCTTCATCGGTTGGTGGTGGTATTATAACTTGTTGTCCAATTAATTCATTATCTGGCCAATTTGCTGGAATTATTATATTCTCTTGATCCGCAATTTTCAGCGCTTTAACAATTCTAATAATTTCATCTATGTTTCGACCAAGCTCTTGTGGATATAAGAGAATCAACCTAATTGTTCCATTTGGATCAACAATAAAGACAGCTCTAACAGTATTAGGTCCTTTATCAGGATGGGTCATACCCAGTTTAGTGGCTACATCACCGTTATCTGCGATTATTGGAAAAAGTATTTTTATATCTAATTTTTCCTTAATCCATTCTACCCATTTTATATGTGAAAAAACTTGATCTATGGAAAGCCCTATTAATTCACATTCAATTTTTTGGAACTCTTCATATCGCTTTGCAAAAGCTACAAATTCAGTAGTACTAACTGGTGTAAAATCTGCGGGATGACTAAATAATACAAACCACTGTTTTTTAAGATCCCTTGGTAATCTCTTTTTACCGTGGGTTGTTATTACTTCCATCTCTGGAAATTTATCGCCTATTAGTGGAAAGGAATTTTTATTTTTAAAGTTATTAATATCATTTCACCTCTTTTATTTTTTCATTTTTCATTAAATATTAATCAAAATAACTATGGATTTGATATTTTTTTGTCAATATAATCTATTAATATCAAATTTTCAGGTTCAAGTTTGATTTTTTCTATATCTTTTGATATCTCATTTAAAACGTTCTTTTTTTTAGAACGATTTTTTATCTTTGAGATTATTTTAATCTTCAATTTTTCTCTTCTTATTTTTATTTTTTTTCTGTCTGTCAAATCTTTCATCTACTTATTATTTTCTGTTAATTCTATAATTGTATATAGTTATTATTAAATTCTCTTTAAAGTGATTTAATTTAAAAAATTTTGATTTAAAGGATCCAATAATAACTGAGATGTTAATATATGGTGTGACTTTTCTGGATTTAGACTCAACTCAATCGCTTTAGGTAATATCTTATAGATAAACTCATTAGAAGGTTTTCCTAACTTTATTCCTTTACAGCTCCTTTCTAAATAAATATTATATAGGTTTCCTTTATACTTATAGAGCGCTTTTTTATTACTTGATTTAGAAATTGAAAATGGAAAAATTTTACATACTATAGGTTTGATTTGTTGTATTACACAAATCCATTTTCCATATAAATAATATTGAAAAATACAACTCCCATTTTCTCTTCGTTTAAGAAAAATCTTAACTGGATTTATGTTTAAATCAAAAATTTCATTCCCAAAGATTTTAATCATTCTAGCATATTCAATAGATTTCAAGGGGACATTAAAACAGTTACAACATTCTCCACATGCGATACATTTCCATGATTTTACTTTTTTCCAAGATATTAATCTCATATATTTTAAAACCTGAAATTTATATATTAAAAAAGGGATATTTTCTGGGAATTTACTTTTCTTTAGAATTTTTCCAGTCTTTCATTTTTTCTAAATTTTTGAATTCTTCTCCGGGGGGATGATATATTTCTTTATGAATTGTATAAAAATCAATAAAATCCTCTTTTAAGGGTTTAATTTGAGCACATGAATTACATACAAGAATTTTTTGATCCTTATCTTTAGATGGACGCATCATTCCCCCACACTTTTCACAGAATTTAACCATTTTTATTCAATTTTCACATTTTTTATAGATACTTATTTTTTATAGAAATGTTAACTCAAATTCATCTTCGATAACTTTTTCACTAGTTACATCCATATTATTAATCTCTCGTTTTAACTTTAAAACAGCTTTTTTTAAAATTTTCTTCTCTTTTATCCCTGTACAAACAAATTTACCAGTAGAAAATAGTAGAAATACTGCGCGAGGATCTTTCATATAATAAATTAACCCTGGAAAGACTTCAGGTTCGTACATAACATATTTCATTAGTAATATAGCTTTATTTAAATTTATAAGTGCATGTAAATCACCATTTGCAACAATATTTTGAATAATAATTTCGGGATTAGATGATTTAATCCCAATCTTTTTTACCTTTTTTAATAATTTATTAACTACTTTCTCTGCATCTTCTGCAATTTTAAATCCGGTGACCACCATATTACCCGTTGAAAAAATTAAAAATGTAGCTCGAGGATTATCTTGCCTAAAGATGACTCCAGGAAATCTTTTTGGTTGATATTCAGCATCATGTAATTTTCGCGATAATTTAACAAGATCTATTTTTTCAATAATATCTAGTTTTGCTGTTGCTACAATATTATTTATTTTAAAATCTAATTTAATTTCATTTACTTCTTGAAAATTATTTGTATCTGCCATTATTACCGCCTCTTTTCATTTCTTATTAATTTAATAATTTCATTTTTATAAAGTTCATGATTGCCAGATGAATCCATTTTTTTTAACAACCTGCGCAGCTGTCGTTTAGCAATTGGTCTAAGTGTGTCGAGATTTATCTTTCTATTTTCAACATCGGGATAGTTGTCTTTATTAAATTCTTCTTTTTTATAATCCGAATGTTCTTTATAGATTTTACCTCGATAATGATATTTTTTACATTTTTTACAATAATATTTATGCATTTTAATCACGATTTTCTTTATATATTTTTAACAAATTTATCATAATTTTTGACATTTTAATTTCGATTTTGTTAAACCTCGGAAAAGATTTAGTAAAATGACAAAAGGATTATCAAACGCTTTTCAAAGTAAACAATTTATAGTCATGAGGTATGTAAAATTTATCTTTTTTTTTTATAATTACAGTATGGAAATACTCAGCTAAACTGAGAAAACCACGTATTATTGATTCATCTTCTTCAAAAACGAATTTTACCATAACAATTGCGTTATTTGGTTGAAATTTAACGTTATCTTGAACTTTATCATCTACTAAGGGAAGTTTTAGCTCAGATATAATTTCATATACTCTTTTTATAAAATCTTCTTGCTTATTCATTTCATCACCATTGAAATAATCTTTTTTATTTTTAACTTAAATCGAATTAATGATATTAATCGCTAACTATTTTTAATTTACAATTAATTGTTTCATTAAATTAACCAATTTGAGTAAGTAAATTAAAAAACTCTAGGATATTACAACGATTTTCATATTTTGTTTCTGTTTGAATATCTAATTTGATATTCAGGCTAATTTAAAGGAACAATTGCGATTAAAGGATGTCAAATCATTTTTATATCTATTTTATTAAAAAGAATTAAAATATTTAATTTTTTAAAAACAATAAATAGATTTAGAATTTGTTTTTAAAGCTTTAATTACTTCAACTCTCTTGTAATTATTCCTGCAATTCTTCTTTTTCCTTCTCAGATAGTCTTAATTGAAGCTGATCCTTGTATTTCCTCTTTAGTTCAATCCAACTTTAATATTATAAATAGATGGATTTCTCATTTTAAAATACATTCATAGCTTTTTAAAACTCAGGTATGTATATTTATAATGAACCTATATATTTAAATATAATGTTTATTTAATTATATATAACGCTTATATTAAATTAAATGATTATTTAATTAATACAATTGCTATATCATTATTATGTAAATATGAATAATTAGAAATATATTCTATTCATTAGGTGATAGGAATAAGCAAAATAAATAAATCTAAAACAGAACGGAAAACACTAATCGAAATAGTAAATAGTATTTTTGATATCTTAGAAGATGGAAAACTCCATACAATTAGCAATTTAGCTCGTGAAACTAAATCTAATTGGAGAACCATAAAGAATCAAGTTAATCTCATCGTAGAGATACAAAAAAGGCCTAAAATCGAGATTCTTAGTAGCACAAATAACATTTTAGTTAGGAAATTATGAAAATAGTTGACTTGTTATTATAATCATTTAATCCCACGAAATTAATGTGAAGGAGATTAAATCCCTTCTTCTCAGATTAATCTGAAAAAGGGAACGTCATCCTTGAACATTTAAAAAAAAAATGTATTAAACTCATTTTTGCACAGAGTTGAAAATTAAAAGAACAATCAAGAAGAAATAACTATACGAGATGTGAATGACATTGGCAGGCATTTTTGCTGTATATAAGAAAAAAGTATTGAATGAAGAAGAGAGAAAAAGAATTGCTGAGTGTGCCCTTAAATTAAAACATCGAGGACCACTTAGGACCATTGGAATTGAAAGTTATCCTATTGAAATATTCTTTCACCAAAAAAATCATACAACATTATTTTATTATGATAAAGAAAGGAACCAATTATTTGCCGTAGATGGTCAAATATATAATTTAGATACATTTTTACAAATAAAGTCCGAAGGTTTCAATTATGAACTCCAAGATGTAGATATTAATTTTCTAATTAAAAACTTTAAGGAGAAAGGTTCGGAAATATTCACGCAATTAATCGGCTCTTATAGCGGAGTTTTTTTTGATGGTACTGAATTATTTGGTTTTAAAGACCCAATTGGCGCTAAACCATTATATTTTTGTGAGACAGAAGATATATTTGCGTTTTCTTCCGAATTAAAAGCATTGGCACCTCTTGAAGGAACAGTTAGACCAGTATTACCCGGATTTTTAGTCTCTTCATCAAGTAAAATTAAAAAGCTCTATTCGTATCCTAATTTTGATGTAAAATACAAATTAAGTAAAAAATATATTAAAAATTTATTAAGTATCATTAATAACCTCGTAAAATTGGTAATAAAAGATAACATAAATATAAATCAAAACACTTGTGCACTCTTAAGTGGAGGACTTGACTCGAACATAATCGTCCACATAGCAAAGCAATATATTGATGATCTGAATGTGTTTACAGTAGGGACTGAAGGTTCAAAAGACTTGTTTTATGCGAAAAAATATGCTAAAATGTATGATTTGAACCATGATTGGTTTGAAGTTAGTTTAGAGGATCTTTTAGATATTTTACCCGAAGTTATCTATGCTTTAGAAACATTCGATGTTGCTTTAATTCGAAGTTCTGTTCTCATGTATATTATATCTGAAAGGATAAAGTCCCACGATCGTTTCGACGTTCTATTAACCGGAGAAGGTGGGGATGAGCTATTTGGAGGTTATGAATATTTAACAAAATACCAAACGCCTATGTCGTTCAATAATGAATTATTGGATTTACTTAAAGTAGAACATAAGACGGGGTTACAAAGGGTAGACAGAATTCCCTATAAATTTTCAATCGAAGCAAGAGCTCCGCTATTTGATATTAGGTTAGTAGAATTATCTTTTAAAATACCTCCAGAATTAAAAATCCTAAAGAAAGATGGAAATGTTGCAAAGAAATGGATTTTGAGAAAAGCTTTTGAAGACGAGATACCTGAGGAATTCATTTGGCGTAAAAAAGACAAATTTTCTTTTGGCGCAGGAACTCAATTTCTACTTCGAGATTATATTGAAAAACAAATATCTGATGAGGAATTCTACGCTGAGAAAGAAATATCAAAGAATATCATCTTACGATCCAAGGAAGAACTCTATTATTGGAGGATTTTTCAATCTAAATTCAATCCTACTGAAGAAACAATTGTAAATCTCGGAATTACATCCGTTTATGAGATTTAATTAAATATTTTGATCCTTTGAAGAATAAATTTTATTTCCATAACCAATAATAAATATTGATAGTTTACCTAATTATCTCATAAATTTTAATATCTAATCATGATTAAATTTAAATGTTAAATCAAAAAAAGGATATTTTTAAAATATTCTTGGAGCCCAGAATAATGAGCGTCTATGCTGACGATGTCGTAAGTTTCACGTCTGTTCTTAAAATGGCTTATAATTTTTTAACAGGCAGAGAGTATTTAAAAAGGAAAAAATTTAAAGAAAAGAAAAAATTAATTTCGGTTGCCTTAGGATTCCCCGATTTAGCTTTTGCCGTTGGAGGGATTCCCGTTTTTCCAATTCGAATGGAATCGTTTGAGGTTAATAAGTACTTAACGATGTTAAATTCCGCCACTAGTGTATTAGGTTGGAGCTTAACATCAAAATTTCTAGATTTCGCTCGTCAATTTGACATATTAAAAATAGTCGATAAAATTCTTGAAGATGTTATTCATAGCATTAATAGCAAATATAATGAAATGTACGAATTAGGTGTTAACAATGGTGTTCCTTCTGATTTGTGTTACGGAATTAACGCTCTTTATGGAATGCATTTGTCAAAAGGAAAAAACTTAGACGCTAATCTTAACTTCGCTATGCGTTGTGGTGAATGGAATAAGTTTTCTGAATCGTTAAAAACAACAGTCCCTAATCAAATAACGATTGAAGTTCCTCCTAAAAATACAGAAAATGAAAATAAGGCGCTAGAACAAATGGTAAATAATGTAAAAAGGGCGATCAGTGATTTAGAGAGTATAACAGGAAATTTTGTCACAGATAATAGCTTACAAAAACAATTCCGAATAGGAAACCAGGTAAAGCGATTTTATAAAACAATTCTTTACGAGATCAGTACTTCAAATTTCTATCCTTGTAATCCTGCATCCTTTGCGGAAATTCTAGCGCTTCTAACAATAACATTTCAAGATTATAATTCTAACGCTCAAAGATACTTAAATAATATGAGTCAATTAGTTAAAGAAATGAGAGAGAGGATCAAAAAAGGTATAGGAATGGACGTTTCTCACATGCCAAGGGTGTTATTTGCCCCAATGTACCAAGGGTGGGAACCAGAAGTACACGAAATTATTTATAAATTGGGTGGAAGGATAATATATGCTGATTGGGACTTACTAGGTTTATTGGAAGAAATCCCTTTATCAAAAAATTCCGACCCCGTTGAAGATTACTCTCGTTTTCTAATGAACGCATCGACAAAAGGAATTGGATGCAACAAAGAAAATATGACGAATTCTTACTTAGCCGCAGCAAAAAAAATGAATATAGATGGTTTAATCTTCAACCAAGTATTTGGATGCCCTTCAATATCAAAAACTTACGATACATTAAAGGATAAAATGAAAACTGAATTAAATATACCGTCAATAGTTATTAATTTCAAAAAAATAGGCGAAAACGTAGAACAAGTCAAAAAAAGCGTAGAACCTTTTATGGAAAGATTGAAAAATATGTATTAGAATGATTAAGTAAATTCTTATTTGAATAAATCTGATGGTTTCATTAAATGAGGTTCTTCCTCTTCTTCTTCTTTCTTCTTCTTTTTTCCGGGGACAAATCCGTATATTTCAGGTTCTTGTGAAACTGCTGTACCAGCTGGAGGTTTTAAATTAATATTAGCTGTAATTAATTCTGGTTGCTGCCCTATAGAAACCGTCCCAGGAATTGTTGCTACAGGTAAGCTTGATATTGTAGAGGCTTTTAAGACTTTAAGTTCGCTTAAAACCTTTTCCAAATTCATCGATTGGACGCTCTTGTTCATTGTATCCATGATTTCTTGAAGCGATCTGGACGTTTCTCTTAACCCTTTAGGGTTTATTCCAGTAAGTAAACTGTCTAAATTATTGTTTATGTCCTCATTTAATTCCTTAAGGGACTCTAACACAGTAGACCAGTGTTTATTCATCTGGGACTCAATTGCACTAATCATTTTAATGGTTTCGTTCATAAAATTAACGTGAGCCTCGTAACGTTCCTCGTCTTTAGCACGTAAATCCGAAATCAGCATTATTAGCTTTCGAATTGCTTCTTTCTCTTCACTCATTTTCAATACTTACTTCTTTTATTTTTCTTTATTATAATTATGATTGTCTATTAATTTATATATATTGATTTTTAAAAGTTGACAAAAAATCACTTAACAATAAATTACTCGTTAGCTTCTGTTCGAAATTTGAAACTAAAATAGAATTTATTTTTTATATTAGGAGGCAGGTTATCATTTTTATTAAAACTGTTAAATGATGTTAACAAATTTTATTAAAAAACGTTTATATGAAGTTTACGGTCAATGCCGTCTTATTCATAAGGGTTAAAACCGGTAGCCCCTATCCGATAGCCAAAGGCATTTCGGACTACTTAATCTTCTGAAAGGTAATCATCCCGATACAATACAGGATGGGCTTTCAGCTACATGTCCTCCCGATACGGGAGTAAATTTCCACAAATGAGGGAAGCCCTCCGAGGATACCATTATAATTCCAATGCAATAACATTTTAAAAACAACCGATTCTTTATTAGTTCACCTTTTTTAAAAAATTAAATTATCTTATTTAGATTAAGAAGAGAAACCTATTTAAGTTGGACGAGTCATATAGATTTTAATATAAAAATTGAACATCTTAAGATGTTAAAACTAATAATAAACAATTTTTATTAAAGTCTTTCAATAAATATTAAGATCTTTAATGTTTTTTATGATAATATTTAATATTCATTGATACTAATAATAAATCGACCTAAAAATAATCATGTCAATAAAAAAGATTGCATGGCCTAAACACCCTAAGATTTACGAAATTAACACATGGCCATGGTTAAGCAATTTATCTGAGAGATATGGTCATTCAATTAAGTTAGACACATTACCCGTTGAACTAATTGACCAAGAATTAACTCTTTTTGATGTTATTTGGTTAATGGGAGTATGGGAACGAAGTCCTATAGGAAGAGAAATTGCGATTAACCATGAAGGTTTGCAAGGAGACTATCTTAAGGCGTTACATTATTATAATACCGATGATGTTATTGGTTCGCCATATTCAGTATATTATTATCACATTAGTTCTCACCTTGGTGGTTCAGACGGTTTAAATTCCTTCCGCAAAGAGTTGGCCGACCGTGGAATATTGCTACTTTTAGATTATGTTCCCAACCATGTCTCGGTAGATCATCTATGGACGCTTGAAAAATCAGATGTTTTTATAAAAGGAACTTTAGATGATTTAATAGCTAAACCGTACGACTTTTTCTCTTTAGGAGATATTGTTTATGCTCATGGAAAAGATCCTAATTTTCCCCCTTGGACCGATACGGTGCAAATCAATGCGTTTTCGTCTGAAGCTCGTTCAAAAGCCATTAACACGCTACTTTCGATCGCTCAACAATGTGATGGTGTTAGGTGTGATATGGCAATGTTAATGACTAATAGCGTTTTTAGCCGCACATGGGAGGAAAAAGCAGGTCCAGTTCTTGAAAAAGAATTTTGGGAAGAAATTATTGTTGCTGTAAAAAGTCAATTCCCCGATTTTAAGTTTATAGCTGAAGTGTATTGGGATATGGAATTCGAATTGATGCAGCAAGGATTTGATTATTGCTATGATAAGAAACTATACGAACGCTTAGTTAATGATAGTGCTCAGAAAGTTAACGAGCATCTTAAAGCAGATTGGGATTATCAATGTAAATTGCTTCGCTTTATTGAAAATCACGATGAACCAAGAGCTAAGACGGTGTTCGGAACTGAAGCTTCAAAAGCGGCTGTTGTTATTACGTCAACACTACCCGGTGCTCGATTGATTTTTGAAGGTCAAACACGAGGATACGAAATAAAATTACCTGTTCAATTAGGAAGAGCGGCGACAGAAGATGATGACATAGCTCTTATGGAATTCTATAATAATTTGTTGAAAATTATTCCCGGAAGAGAGTTTGATAATGGAGAATGGTCCTTATGTAAAGTTAAACCTGCCAGTTCAAGTGATTACTCTTTCAATAATGTTATTTCGTATCAGTGGTGGACAGATAAGGATAGGCTATTAATTGTTGTTAATTATAGTTTAATTTCTTCCAAAGCGCATTTAATAATAGAAGATATAGATTTTGGACTTTTTAACTGGAAGTTCACAGATCTGTTTACAAGGAACGAGTATATTTATAAAGGAAAAGATCTTCGTGAAAATGGATTATATATCGAATTAGAGGGTTGGAATAGTCATATATTTCGTGTAGAAAAAGTGTGAAAAGCTTTCAATAGACGTTAACTGTCTTCAACTAATTAATAATTAATGATTCTTGTTAAATTTCTTAAGAAAATTTTAAAATAATCATCAACTAATCTCTTATATGAAAGCTGTTATTATAGCTGCGGGAAAGGGAAAGAGATTGATGCCTATAACTTCTTCTCGCCCAAAACCTATGATCCCTCTGGCAGGTAAGCCATTATTGGAACACACAATCTTAGGGTTAAAAGCTGCAGGGATTAGTGAAATTTTATTAATAGTTGGATATAAAAAAGGTATTATTAGAGATTATTTTGAAGACGGAAAAGAAAATTTTAATTTAAGAATTGAATATATCACACAAGATGAGCAATTGGGAACTGCTCATGCTTTTGGATTTGCTAAAAATTTTGCAAACAATGAACCTGTATTATTTATGTATGGAGATTTATTGGTAGAACCTAAAGTTTATCAAGAAATTGTTCAAAAATTTAATGAAAACAAAGTAGAAGGTATAATTTTATTAATGGAAGTGAAAAATCCTGAAGAATTTGGTATCATCTCTTTAAATCCTAATGGTTTTGTTGAAAAAATTATTGAAAAACCCACACCAGAGATGAATTTAGGAAATCTAGCAAATGCAGGAGTTTTTATATTCGAATCTAAAATCTTTAAAGCAATTGAAAAGACTGAAAAATCTATTCGAGGGGAATTTGAATTTACAGATTCTATGGAAATTCTGATAAACCAATTTAAAGGAAATATTGCAGGTTATACGATAAAAGATTATTTCTGGAGCGATATAGGATTACCTTGGCAATTTTTAGACGCCAATAGTTATCTTTTAGACAAAATAGAAAAGAAAATAATAGGCAAGATTGAAGAAAATGTTCAAATATCAGGGAACGTGTATATTGGAGAAGGAACTACCGTTAGATCTGGCTCTTATATTCAGGGTCCTTGTTATATCGGAAATAACAATTTAATCGGGCCTAATTCGTTTATAAGACCTTATACATTCATTGCTAATGATTGCCACATTGGTATGAGTGAAATTAAAAATTCTATTATTTTATCAAATACTGCAATTCCTCACTTTAACTATGTAGGAGATTCAATTATTTGTGAGAATGTAAATCTGGGAGCAGGAACGAAAGTTGCAAATTTAAGACTTGATGAAAAGAGCGTTAAGGTGTCTATTAAAGGTCAGTTAGTTGATTCAAGAAGAAGAAAATTAGGTACTGTTATCGGACCAAACGTTAAAACCGGAATAAATGTAAGCATAATGACAGGTAAAATCATTAGTGAAAATTCAAGAATCGGAGCCCATACAATAGTAAGTGAGGATATCCCTCCAAATACTCTTTATTACCATGATCCAAATAAAGGGATTATTAAGAAGAGTTTATAGTAATTCTCACATCTGGTTGGGACACTTCAGCAGAATGTGTATTAGTAATAATATGTTAGAAGTAAAAGTGTGGAAATAAATGAATTAGACAATAATTTACTAAAAAAGATTTATTAGAAGTTAGAAATTATTTTTATTAAAAAAATAAGAAATATGAACCAGAAAAGAGATATGATTATATGGTAAATAATAAAAACTCATTAATTACTGCTTTAATTGAAAAAGGAGTCAAAATACCAAATCCTTCTTCGGTTGAAATAGGCGAGGAAGTCAACATTAATCTGATATCATCTGAGGATGTTACAATACACTCAGGATGTAAAATATTTGGCAAAAAGACACTTATTATGCCGGGAGTTAAGCTGGGCAATAGGTCTCCAGTTACTATTAAAAATTGCCAATTAGGGAGAAAAGTTGAATTAAAAGGTGGATATTTTGAAGGATCAACATTTCTGGATTCTGCGAATTTGGGTGATGGTGCCGAAGTCCGAGAAGGATGCCTTTTTGAGGAGGAGGCTAATGGTGCTCATACAGTAGGTCTTAAACAAACAATCCTTTTCCCATTTGTGACATTAGGGAGCATTATTAATTTTTGTGACATTCTAATGGCAGGCGGGACAAGCAGAAGAAACCATAGTGAAGTGGGTAGTTCGTATATTCATTTTAATTATACACCTAATCAGGATAAAGCAACTGCATCTTTAATTGGAGATGTAGCATATGGTGTTATGCTCAATCAACCTCCTATTTTTTTAGGGGGACAAGGCGGAATAGTAGGACCAAGTCGGATAGGTTATAAGACAGTAATTGCAGCTGGAGTTATTTACCGAGGAGATTGTCCCCAAGGTCATAGGCTTTTAATGGGTAAAGAGCCTCAAAAGGTGGATATGGATTTCTATCCGGGACTATATTGGAGCGTTAAAAGAAGGGTTATAAATAGTATTGAATATATAGCAAACATAATAGCTCTTAGACAATGGTACCTAATTGTACGTTCTAAGTTTTTTCAAGGAAGTGATATGCAAAAACTACTTTATGAAGGTGCACTTGAAAAACTTGAGATTATTTTCAATGAGAGAATTAAAAGATTCAAACAATTAGCTAGTAAGATGGAAAAATCCATTGAATTGTATAAATCGATTAAGGGTGATGAAGTGTCAAATGAGTTGATAAATCAAAAAAGAGAACTACTTGAAAATATACAAAAAATCGAAAAATGCTTTAATGAATGTCTATCGTATTCTGGTGATGAGAAAATGAAGGATGAATTTTTAAATAACATAGATTCAACAAATAAGGATTATATCAATGTAATACAAAATTTGGACGAACACAATTTAAAAGTTGGAACTTCTTGGCTTTTAAGTATCGTTGAAAACACAAGAAATGCAATATTGAAGTATCTTCCATCCTTTATTTAGAAATCATCTTTTCATTTAATATTACTTTTTTTCTTATTCTTATTATATTTTTAATATTGTTAAAATAGCAATAATAGGAAGAATTTTGAATATTGATAAGAATAGAGAATATTTTTAATGAACGGTCACAGTCTTACTAAGATTTAATGGTTTATCGGGGTCTAGATCATGAGCTAAGGCAGCATAATAGGCTAATAATTGTAAGGCTGGCATGAAAGTAATTGGACTGAAAAGATTATGATATTTATCACCGGGTTGTGGAATTCGAATTGTTATGTC
>JAUWHC010000275.1 GCA_030606095.1 Promethearchaeota archaeon
ATAGACAGGCGATTAATATATATCAAAGAGCAGCAGAAATTCTAATTCAATTCGTAAAATATAACAAATACCCAATAATGGTTAGAAAATGTCACGATCAAATTGAACAGTATATTAATCGTGCTAACGTACTAAAAGCACATTTAAGTGGTCCTCGTGCTCGAAAAGGAAGACCTCCTATGGGCACGAGTAAAGCCAAAGATGGCGAGGGAAAAGGGGAGGAAGGACAATATTCTGCCGAAGAACAAGAAATTATAGATTCAATTTCAGGCACGATATTATCAGAATCTCCTAACGTAAGGTGGAACGATATTGCTGGCTTAAAGTCGTCTAAACAAGCTTTAAGAGAAGCGATAGTATTGCCAATTATGAAACCCAAACTTTTTACGGGAGCAAGAAAACCATGGTCAGGCATTTTATTGTTTGGTCCACCTGGTTGTGGAAAAACCCTATTAGCAAGAGCTGCTGCTACGGAATGTGAAGCGACATTTTTTAGCGTTTCATCCGCAGATTTATTAAGCAAATGGTTAGGCGAAAGTGAGAAATTAATTAGCTCGCTTTTTAAAGTCGCTCGAATTAAAGCTCCAAGTTTAATTTTTATGGATGAGATTGACTCGGTGGCAACTAAAAGAGGCGAAGGGCACGAAGGAGGTGGCGAAAGACGGGTAAAAACGCAATTGTTAAGCGAAATTCAAGGCATTAAATCGGGTTCTAAAAAACCATTATTAGTTTTAGGCGCTACTAATCGACCTTGGGACATTGACGCTGCTATGCTTAGTAGATTTGAAAAGAAAGTGTATGTACCGCTTCCAGATCTAACAGCCAGAATTGGAATCTTTAAAATTCATACTGCAGGTATTAATATGGCGTTAGCTGAAGAAGATTTTATCGAATTAGGAGTTAGATCTGAAGGTTATTCTGGAAGAGATATCTCTAATGTGTGCCGTGAAGTTATTATGCTTCCAATTAGAGAATTAGATATGAGTGGACTTCTAGAACACTCAGATCAAGAAGTAATTGTAAGGGATCTTAATCTAAAAGATTTTGCTAAAACATTAAAAAAAGTTAAGCCAATGACAACTAAAGCTGCTCTAAAGCGATACGAACAATGGGCAAAAGATTTCGGAGAATATTAATAAAAATTTAAGTTGTGAAATATGGAGAGGCAAAAGGAAAAACCGAAAGAAGTTCCTAAAGAAGTTAAAGAAAAAGCAGATAAGGAACTCGAAGAATTAAGGGAAGAATTGGCTCGGTTAAAAGAACTAAGAAGACAAAAAGCGAAAGAAAAGCAAGAATCGATACAAGAAGCTGGTACAGAAGAAATTGGTGAGGAAGAAACAATCGAAAAATTACCAAGCGAAGAAATAGAAGCGCGTTTAGATAAAATTGAAGACTTTCTCACATCAAAGCTAGGAGAAATCGATCAAAAAGCTTATAAACAGAATACCGCTCAAATCGAGAAAGAGCTTCAAGAAATTGAGTTAGAGATTATAAGAGAGAAGGGTGTTGTTGCCAGAGAAATATCAACTTACGAGTTGTTGTTGAACGACTATCCTTGGCTAGAAGAAAAACGATATGTTTTCATGTATTCTCTTCCTAATAAAAAAATAGACCTTAAGGATTACGAATCTTGGAAAGGCGAGTGGTCCAAAGTCTTTTTTGACTACGCTCGGTACGCTATTCTACATATATTATATCTAAGAAAGTTAGAATCCGAGAAACCCTTTTCCAAATTTGATAATCGTAATTCGGCTTTAAAGGAAATCGCTGAAGAACTGGTAAATCAAGAACAAGCTGAATGGTTATCAAAAAGTAAAGAGAAATTAAGAGTTTATTGGAAAAGTTTGGATAATTGGGCTGAAGAGATCTACGATTGGGCAATGGAAATTTCACCATTAGAACCAATATTAATATTTGAAATAAGAGAAGCTAACAAAGATTTTAACACGCTTCCCCACAACGACATTATTAAAATATTTAAAATATTAGAAAAGGATAAGAGAGGGAAGATTATAAAACTAGATGACGGTCAGCTTTCTTTTAAAATCAAAATAGAATAAATCTCTTATATTGAAGGGAAATACCACTGCTTTCCTTTTAAAAGAGATTCTCTAAATTTAGCGATTCCACTATCTTCTAACGATTTTAAGGTTTGTAGGGCGCGATCTTGAGACCATGTTAGAGCAATACAAATATCTTCAAGCGATATATAGCCTTTTTCTTTTGCTATACCTATAACTTTCACTTGATCGTTAGTGTATTGTACTGGAAAGAATCTTACCATTATGGAACTGCCCCTTAATCCTTGTAGTTCCTCTATGACACGATCTTTTTTCAGAATCTTTAATGCTTTGAGTAAATCTTTTATATCTAATACTTCTTTTAAAATACCTGTATTTACTAAGTCATAAACCTCAGAAATGGGCATTAAACCAACTCCAAGTTCTTCTTTTTGCATCAAAACTCTTTGGTAGGCGAGCATTCCTAACTTTTCGTGGTTGATTTTAGAAAACTTCTTTAAAACATCGTTTTCCGTGATTTGTTCTGTTATAATTTTTGAAGATGGTATGTTATACTTTTTTTGTAAGTCTTTAACTTGATCCTTCAATTCAGGAGTTAAAGCTAATATAACACCGTGTTTTTTCGCCAGTTCCCTAAGTTTTTCTTTTGTAAAGTTTTCTGTTGAAGCTTTAGCATGAATATCTTTTATTTTTAACTCTGCTGCCTTCCTTTTCATAGCTTCTCTTAAATCAATTTCATCTTCGATCTTTCGAATACCCATTTTTCAATAGCACTATTTTTTAATATTTTATTGATTAATAATTATAAAACTACTTATTTCTTTTTATTTTATTCGAGAATGAGAGATTTTAAAAATTTTTAACATCTAATATCTAATAATATATACACTAAAAAAAAATTATCTGGAAATAATCAATTCTCAAATATTATGATTGAGTTAAAGAAAATTGAATCTATTTTAAGAGAACATAGAGATTATTTAGAAAATCAATTCTATGTTGAGAAAATTGGCGTTTTCGGTTCATATTCTAGAGGTGAAGAAACGCCTGAAAGCGACATAGATATCTATGTTAAATTCAACGGTCCAATTGGTTGGAAATATTTTTTACTTAAAGAATTTCTTGAAAAAATATTAAACAAAAAAGTTGATTTGGCAACAAAAAATGCTCTTAGACCTCAAATGAAAGATAAAATTCTGCATGAAGTGATTTATGTATGAAAAAACGAACCGTTAAGTTATTTCTTGAAGATATTAATGAATTCATTTTATTGATTGAAAAATATATTCAGGGTTTAGATTATAAAAAATTTAGCGAGAATCAAATGGTAATTGATGCGGTTTTAAGAAATTTAGAACTTATAGGGGAAGCATCAAAAAATATTCCAGAGGAAATTAAAAGTAAATTTTCAAATCTTCCTTGGCCTGAAATGATTGGATTAAGGAATATCGCTGCTCATGGTTATTTCAAAATTGATTTGGAAATTATATGGGACATTATTACAAAAGATATTCCAGAATCCAAAAAGCAATTAATAAAAATGCTAAAAGAACTATTTCAAGATAAGTAAATAAATCCTTAATTGAAAATGAGAGATTTAAAAACTTTTAGGCTTGTTAATAAAATTGAAACAACGATGATTTACGACTCTCTTACAAAAATATCCCCCGATTTATTACCCTTTTTCAAAAAAAACAACTATAGATTATATATTTCCTTAAATAAGTTGGAAGCAGAAAGCAAGTTTCCCTTAATTTTTTTAATTTCTGAAAACCAGAGTATTATTTTAGAAAAAGTCCTTAAAGCTGTAATCGTGCGTTCAGCTGGAGTTTATTTCGGTTTTATTAAGAAAGGAATTTTCTTTTTAAGCTTAGAAGGAGTTGAATTTTTCCATAACCACGATAAAATTCCAAAAAGTAAACAGGTCATCGTAAATAAAGAAGGAGAGAAATCAATTCTTTATGGAAACAATATTTTAAAAAAGATGGTAAAAACGATGCCTTTAGAGTTAAAAAAAAACGATTTTCTGGTTGTCTTCAATCAGAACAAAGAAATTATAGCTATAGCTAAGTCCATGATTGATTACAAATCATATCAAAACCTAGATTCAAATAAAATAGCAGCTCTAAATCTTGTAGATAAAGGCTATTATCTAAGGAAAAAACAATGAATAAAGTAAAAGTAAAAAAAAAATTAGATATTTTTAATCTTTTTGCGATTTTTTACGATAATTATAGTTGACATAATACTTATCAGCATTAATACATAGATTAACTCATATCCAGGAATCTCTGGTATTGTGAATTCTGGTTCTGGTGGCGGAATAGCTACAGTAACATTGATACAATTAGAAAGAGCATCACCATAATCATTGTGAGCTACAACTATAAAGTAATAGGTTCCGTTAGTATACTCAGTTAAGGAAAGAGTAAGATCTCCAGTTTCATCGATTAAGATAGTTAAACTTCCA
>JAUWHC010000195.1 GCA_030606095.1 Promethearchaeota archaeon
GGATAATGTAGTGAAAAATTGTAAAGAAAAAAAAGCTGGTAATAAAAATTAAGGTAACCATTATAGTTATAACAATTTGATACTCAACCCAATTACTAAAGTCTCCAGTTGCCAGAAAGATAACGAAGAAAATTGTTGCGATTAAAAAGACAATTAAAAACGGTAGGGTTTTACATATTTCCTTTATTCGTTTATTCATTATTTATGTAAATCTTTGTTTATTATTTTGATATTTATATCGCATAAAGAACGCTTAGTTACATCTTATTTACAAATTTCAAAAAAGCTTTAACGACCATATGAAACTTTGGATCAGGAAGTATGGAAATGTGATCTTTGCCTTGGATCTGAAAATGACAAGCTCCAGGAATCAATTCTGCAACTAATGTTTTGTTAGTTGTCAATGCATCGTCAGAACCTACGACAGATAATACAGGTACTTTAATTTTTTTGAATTTTAATTTCATTTCTGAGAAAGATGTAAAGATTTCGTCTACATCGAGAGCGAACCCTTCCATAACAGCAATTAAAGTTTTCAAATTTGCGCCCGTTGATTCAGCAAACTTACGAAACTGTCTAGCTAGGGGATCTTTTACTTTTTCAACGCTTTCAGCACTAAACGCGTTGATCATAGGTTTGTTAGATTGCTCCAACTGTTCACGGCTAATTTGAGAAGGAATAAATCCACCTAATACTACGCTTTTAACTCTATTAGGTTCGTGTAGTAATAAACCGAATGTAATACTTCCGCCCATCGAATACCCAAAGAAATTTGCCTTTTCAATAGACAGATGATCCATCAATTTCACAATATCATTCATCATTTTTTTGCCATATTGAGCTGCGTCCGTGGCTTTGTCGCTTTTTCCATGACCACGGCAATCTATTAAAATTAACCTGTTACTATCTTTTAAAGTTTTAATCCAGTTTGTTAATCTCCAATTGATTTCGATATTTGCGGCGAATCCATGGATCATTATCAAATCAGGACCGTTTCCTTCAATTTCGTAATGTATTTTTACGCCTTCATTTTCAAAAAAGGGCATTTTCGTTTATTCTCTCTATTTTATTTATAATTAATTTAAATTGTTTAAATTTTTATTACTCACATTATTTAAATAGATATTTTTCTTCTTTCTATTAAGATTACAAAAGGTAATTACTTCTTATGATTGAGAAGGAAGCTAAACAAAAGCAGAATTCTATTATAATGATAATAGGGATAATTATCTCATTTCTTGGAATTTAATTTTTTTGTAATAACATAATTATAAAACAAAAATCACTAAGTCGAATAAAAGAAAAAAAAATATTATATTAGATAAAAAAATTTATTTTTTGAGCATTTGATTCGGATACCATTTTTGAAACCAGCCCGTGAAGATGAATAAAGGCGCTAATAATACATTTGCTAAGATTACTATAATCAATGAGATGGAAGTATCGAAAGCAATAAATAAATATAAAATCGCAGATAATAAATAATAAATCCCCCAGACTCCCGTTAATATTCGATTAGTTTTTAAGAATGATTCATCTACCCAGAGAATCTTTGGATAATCCAATCGTGAGTACTCCGAAGTTAAGGGAAAGTATAACATCAAAGACCCTAACCAGAGAGCTCCCAGGAAAATATAGTCAATGGTCAATGCGTAAGTTATTAAAAATGACCAATTCACTAAGTGAAATATAGTTGATAGCACTAAGTAAAGGCATGTACCCATCTCAAACAATGTTGGTCGATTTGTGCTAAGGTGATATAATATTAATATTATTGAAATTATCGATGCGATGATCCTAGTGAGTGCAGTGGAGATAAAATTGCTAAAAATCCATAGAACTATCCACGGGATAAATGCTATCGTTAACCATAATGAACCTTTAATTTTAATAGGGCCTCTCTGATCAGGTACTTTTTCAAGTTTCTCAAGCCGTTCTATATTTGTTCTAACAAGTGATTCTTCCTTATCAGAAAATAATTTATCCAAATTCATCAATATCGATGTATCACCTTCTACAGTATAAAGATTATCAAGCAAAGCTTGTTTACCATCAATTTGTCCAGAAGAAATCTTAAACCAATTCGTTTTCGAAGAGGTCACAGTTAAAATTGGATTTGGATGTGTGCCTTTGTATGCAGAACATTTTTCACTTTTTATTATTAAATGATGTTTTTCATTATCTAAATTAAACTGGAGCACACCTTGTAAATCTTGTATTGAGTTTGGATTGTATTGCGTAGCCATTCCGGCAAAATAGGCATTTATTCCCCCATCAGAAATTCTTAAGGGCTTTAATTCATTTATTGGAGAAATAATCGCTTTAGGAGTTTTTTTCACTTTCTTTTCTGGACTTTCTTTATTTGGGCTCTCAAACATTTCATCCATTTTCATTAATAGGTTCATATCTCCTTTTACTTGATATAATCCTCTCATTAATGCTTGTGCCCCTTCAAGCTCTCCATTTGAAATTTTCATCCATACATCTTTAGGTGAGATTATTGTAGTTAATGGTTTGGGATAAGACCCTTTATATGCTTTACATTTATTACCATCAAAGGCTAAGTAATACATTTCATCATCAAGGTGGAACTGAAAGACTCCTGTTAACCCTTTGATGACATTTGGATTGTATATCATTGCCATTCCAGCAAAAAATGCTTCCATTCTTCCATCTGAGAGTTTCAATGGAATATTTACTTCAGAAATTGAAATTTCCTCATTATCATAATCTCTTGGAATCATTGAATCCCAATATTTATTAGCTGTACTTCGAAACGCTTCAAGCTCCTCAGGCTTAAATTTATATTCTTCCTTTATTAAATTTATAGTCTTTTCCGATACCTTATCATTTGTCGCTACTTCATATCCAGCATTTTCTACGTATTCATAAAGTTTTTTGAAAGATTGTTGACTGTTATCCTTGCTCATTAATTCTGATCCTCCGATTAATATATCTCCAATATAAGTCTCTCCCGCTGGTATGACTTTCTTCTTAAACATTTGTACCACAGCATCAAAATGAGATTGCTCAGGAAATCCCGCAACGCAGATCAGGAACAACTTTCGTTGAAAACCCTCTGAATCATATCGATAGGGATGAGTTGTGATCCCATTAGTCTCAATTAAGTAAGGTTCAACCTCAGGTAATTGTCTATCCAAAAAATCTTTTACAATCCCCGGCACACTGAATATATATAAAGGTGTGGCATATATCGTGAGAGAAGCATTCCGTAATTTTAATCTCAAGGCATCCATATCATCATTATGAATACATTTTCCGGGAGTCTTTGTCCAACATGTGTAACAACCAATACAATGATGGATTTTCTGATTAGCTAAAATAATCTCTTCTACTTCGAAACCCCCCCTTTGCAAACCTTTTATAAAGTTTTTACCAAGGTGATAGGAAGCAGATTTTGTACGTCTTGGACTACCATAAATAATTATTGCCTTTTTTTTAATTGTCACTGTTAATTTACCTCTTTTAAAGTTATTTCATATTTTTTCTAGATTTTCTTACTTGTTGGATCGCATAATCAATCAAACTGCCACCCACTTCCATTAACTTACCTAGTAAAGCTTCTTGAGTCGTATCTTCAATTATATCAGCACAAATTAATGATGCTAATCCATGAGTATAAACCACCATCTTATTTAAAAGGCTTCTTTGTTGCTCGGTATTTAAAATTGTAACTGAATTATCTTTAGCCATTAGAGTTTCAAGAGTCGTTAAAAAATCTAAAATCAAATCTCTATAATCATTTCCTTCTAAAAATAAAGCTCGATAAGAATATGGATATTTTTTAGCGAATAATAACACTCCTAATCCGATGTTAAGAAATTCATATTTAGTATGATTTTTTTTAGCATAATCTATTAACCTGTCTTTTATCTCTTCCATTACTGCTCGTTTTAATTCTTCCATCGAATTAAAATAACTATATACGGGTTGAGTAGATGAATTTAAATATTCCGCAACTCGCCTTGCAGTTAAATCTTGAGCATCAGGACTATTTATTACATTAAAAGCAGCATCAACGATGTGGGTACGAGTAAAATGTTTTTTGGGGGGCATTTTTATAATTTTTTTTATATAACATTTGTTATATTACAAGAATTATATAACACCCGTTATATATAAATGTTTTGAAAAAAAAATAGATTATTTTCCTATTTTTGTCGACTTAGGCTATTTTTCGCTGAAAAAAATTCAGATATTTGATATTTTTTTAATCTGATTTAGTGATTTGTTCATGAAATGTTTATAAAACCTAAACAAACAATTATGTTCTGATTCTAATTCTAAAAAAAAAGTATAAAAATCTTGGAAAAATGAAAAAGTTTTTAAATGTTCTTTCACAATATTATAATAATGGGGAAAATATACCCACAAAAAAAAAGGTGATGTAAGAAAAGTGATTAAATGTGAAAAATGTGGTAAGTATCATGCGTTATATCACGATTGCAATCAGAATTCGATAAGTCATGGAGTAGTGTTTCAAGATGACCGAAAATGTTACGATTGGAATTGTTTTTTAACGAAAGCTTCAAGTATTTACAAGATTGAAGAAAGAATCTTAGATAGTTTTTTTAACGATTCAAAAGTTAATCCGTTATTAGTTTATGAATAAACTCGTTTAAAAGTTTTTATTATTTCCTTTTTTCTATTACCTAACTAAAGAATTTTAATATTCTAATTCAAATTAGATTTTTTCTTATACATTTATTTAATACCAGTCATTATGCCTAGAGAGGTATTTGAGTCAGATATCGCTATAATTGGACATTTTGCGAAGGATATTATAGAGATAGATGGAGTGAGCAAATCAGCATTGGGAGGATCTGTATTCTATGGTGGAATCGCTGGAAGTCGAATGGGTTTAAAAGTAGCGATAATTACACGTTTAAAAAGCGAAGATTTCCCAGATTTAGATATTTTTGAAAAAAACAATATTAAATACTTTGCGAATCCCGCTAAAGAAACATCAGGGATTAAAAATATATATTTATCGCAAAATATGGAATTCAGAAGTTACAAACCTCTAGGTTTTGCAGGTGCATTTAATAAAGAAGAAATTCCTGAAATTGATACGAAATATTTCGTTATAGGTCCGATTCTCGCGGGCGAAATCGATATAGAACTGTTAGAATATTTATCTGAAATGTATAGCGGCAAATTAGGTCTTGATATTCAAGGATTTATTAGAGGTTTAAAGGATAATAAAATACAATATTACGATTTAAGCGAAAAAGAAAAGGTTGAGATAATATCTAAAGTAAATTACTTAAAACTTGACACCACCGAAGCGAAAGTCCTTACAAACCTATCTTCAGTACCGAAAGCAGCAAAAATACTAAATAAATTGGGACCTAAAGAAGTTCTTATTACACACGAAAAGGGAGTCAATGTAAGCGTTAATGGCAATTCTTACTTCTTTCCTTGGAAAAATAAAGGGAGTATAGGAAGGACGGGTAGAGGCGACACGGCGTTTATTAGTTATTTGGGTTCTCGAATAACAAAAAGTCCTGAGGAATCCTTGAGATTCTCCGCAGCTTTAACTTCTCTTAAAATGGAATCAATTGGACCATTTTCTCTTCCATTATCTCGAGTTGAAAAACTTATAAAAGAAGAATACTCGTAAATCTATTAAAAATTATAAAACAAAAGAATTTCAAAAGTTGAAATTTATCACTTTCGCAAAAGAAAACACAACCCTTTAGGAATGTGATGAATTATGCCTTAATCAGTAAAAATTATGCCCCTCTTTCTTTAAATACGGAATAATCCATGCTATAATTAATGCAACTCGTTCAACAAGTTCAATTCAAACGATCAAATCTCTTGGATGAGATAACTTTTCTTTCAAAAAAC
>JAUWHC010000300.1 GCA_030606095.1 Promethearchaeota archaeon
CCAAATAATTCAGCCACGAATGAACCCGTTTAAGCGATTAATTTGTAATACAATAGAATTAAATAATACTTTGTCTAAAAGTTTAATTAAAATATATATATTATTTATAATAACATTTTTGATGTGAGTTCTTATGCAAATTATAGATATTAAAACATATGTTTTACAGTTAGATTTTAAAATTAAAATTGGTAGTATGCCACGATTCCAGGCAAGCGGTCTTTATATTAATCTTAAAACAGATGAAGGAATTGATGGATGGGCTTTATCCCATTGGAATTTAAGTAATTTAGCTCAGAAACATTTCATTGATGATGCACTAAGGAAATTAATTTTAAAAAAAGATCCGTTTATGGTTGAAGAAATCTTTCACGAACTATACCAAAATAGCAATAGGATTATGTTTGGAATACCTCAAGCTACTTCTGCGATCCAAATTGCATGCTGGGACATAATCGGAAAAGCTACGAAGCAGCCCATATATAAGCTTCTTGGGGGTAGAAAAAGAGAAGTAAAATGTTATGCATCAATGCCCAGAGGTTATAAAGCAAAAGCAGCTGTAGGTGCAGTTGAATCTGCATTACGACCAGAACTTGGTGGTTTTAAAGCCGTTAAGCTCCGTATCGGTAATGGTGTCAAGAAGGACGATGAATTGATAAAAGAAGTAAGGGATGCATTTCCAGATATCGATATCATGGTGGATGCAAATTCAGCATACCATTCTGTTAACGAAGCTTTAAAGGTTGCTGAGGTTTGTCACAAACACAGAGTTGAATGGTTAGAGGAACCCATACCTACTGATAATCTCGCGGGACTAGCAAAAATACGAGAAAAATCACCTGTACAGATTGCAGGTGGAGAAAATGACATGGGGATTTTTCGATTTGAAGACATTCTTTCGAAGGAATGCTTTGATATAGTGCAACCTGACGTTACTCGCAGTGGAGGGTTTTTACAATTAAAGAAAATCGATGCGATGGCAGAGGTCAAAGGAGTGCAATGTATACCCCATATATTTGGCTTTGGACATATACTGGCTGCTAATCTTCATTTTGTAATGGCTTCTCGCTGCGAATGGTGCGAATTTCCGTTTATTCCAGACGAGTATCAATTACTTGAGGAACCTATAAAGTGCATTAAAGGAAAAGTTAAAGCTTTAGATAAACCTGGTTTGGGCATTGAAATCAATCGAAAGATGTTTGAGGAAAATGTTCTAAAATTATAATAATTTTTTATTTTTATTAATTTTGTTTTAAAATTTCTATAGGATGATTTTTTGGATATCTTATTATATGTAGACTATTTTTAGCTTAATAGTGATTTAAAAAAAAAAATAAAAAGTCATAAAATTATGTCTCAATCATTTGAGGAAGTAGAATCTGAGCTAAGTAGTGATGAAAAAATTTTATGGAAGCAAACAAAATTATCAAAAAAATGGAACGCTATAAAAATAAAGATTTTTCTTTATGTCTTTTTTATTGGCGGCTCAATTTTATCTTTCTTACTATATTTTAGTATTACTTTTAATGATCCTAGGTTTTTTTATATTCATGGAATAATCCTTGCTATTCTTTTTATTATATTTTGCCCTAATTTTTTTCTTTTCCATGATTTTAAATCGTGTAGGAAAATAGCAAAAGTATTAAATGTAAAAATTGGAGATCTAAAAAATTACGAGGAATTTATAATTTTAACTAATAAAAGATGGATTCAAAAATCATTAAAATTAATTGAATATGACTACGCTGATTATAGCAATGATTTAATAAGATTTGAAAAAGACTTTATTTTTGTTAATTTACGCGATATACATGTAATTCATATATTTCCAACATTAGGAAAAAATAAAACAAAATCATTAGATGTACATCCTTATATATTATGGGATTTTATAGATGAAGATGGAGAAACAGAAGAACCCCTTCCTCAAATAACTGTGGAGAAAGCCGATTATTTAATATTAATGGAAAATCTACATAAGTTATTTACTATCACTAAAGAAGAACACGGTATACGTGCTGATGACGATCGTGTGCTTTTTGTCAAAAAGAAAAATTAATAATAAATAAATAAAAATAAAAAGTCATAAAAATATGTCTCAATCGTTTGAGGAAGTGAAATCTGAGTTAAGTAGTGACGAAAAGATTTTATGGGAACAAAGAAAATTATTTAATAAGTTAAAATATTTAAAGAAGGCTGGTTTTATTCTTATTTTTTTTGTTGGTATTTCAATTATTTTTCTCTTTCTATGTTTTATGATATTGAAAGATAATTTTGATTTTCCTATGATACTTCAAATTTTAATTTTCATGTTGATTTTACCATTGGGTTTCTTTTTCGCCGAATTTATTAACAACTGGAAAATATCTAAAAAATTAAATATAAGAATTAGAGATCTAAAAAATTACGAGGAATTTACCATCCTAACTAATAAGAGATGGATTCAAAAATCACTATTTTATCTCAAATTAGATTCTTCTAAATATGATAGTGATTCAATACTAATTCAAAAAAACTTAGCTACTGTCAATTTACACGATATAGAAGTAATTTATACAGCAAAAAGCTTTAAAGGTGAAATATTTTACATTAATTTTTTTATATCATGGGATAAATGGTCAGAAGAATCTGTTCTTCACGCAATTTTGGAAAAAACTGATTATTTAATACTAATGGAAACTCTACAAAAATTATTTTCTATAACTAAAGAAGAGCAGGGTACTATTACTCATGAAGATCGTGCTCTTTATGTCAAAAAGAAAATTTATTAATTAATAAAAAGTCATACAATTATGAGCAAATCATTTGAAGAAGTGAAATCTGAGCTAAGTCATGACGAAAAGATTTTATGGAAGCAAAAAAAAATATCCAAAGGGTTGAGTGGTCTAAAGTCAACTATGTCTACTTTAATTTTTATTAGTGGAAGCTCAACCTTTGTTATCTTATTATATTTTTTGACGTCAACAATTGATTTTAGTGATATTTGGATTCCTTTCCTTTCATTTGTATTCTTGTTTGTTTTTCTCATTTCATCAATACCATTATATATGTTTTTAGCAGAAATAATTAAATACTGGAAAATATCAAAAAAATTAAATGTAAGAATAAGAGATCTAAAAAAATACGAAGAATTTACCATTCTAACTAATAAGAGATGGATTCAAAAATCGTTATCTCTAATTGAATATGATTATGTTGAATATAGCAATGATTTAATATTATTTCAAAAAGATGTTATTTTTGTTAGTTTACGTGATATAAATGTAATTCATACATATTCAATACGAAAAAAAAAAAAGGAATCATTTTATATCCATTCCTATATATTATGGGGTACTGATGAAGAACCTCTTCCTCAAATTACTGTGGAGAAAAACGATTTTTTAATATTAACGGAAACTCTGCTAAATTTATTTAATATCACCAAAGAAGAACACGATATACTTTTTTATGGAGATCGTGTTATTTCTGTCAAAAAGAAAAATTAATAGTTAATAAAAAAAAATATAAATTTTAATCTCATTTTACATTAAATACATCGAGGTCTTAAATATACAAGCATTAAATATTAGAAAATCTATAACCAAAAATCTTTAATTATTCTTTGATTTGGAGCCCTATTAATTCATGAAACTTGCTAATAAACTCGAATTAATTTATATTCCCGCATCTTATTGGAATGAGCCATTAAGTGGGTTTGAATTAATTTCTAAAGGAAAACAACTTCCCAAAAATTCTAGTTTTTTTTTATTGTGGAATCCAACAAATCCATCCGAAAAGGAGCTTACTGAGCGTATTAAGCTCAATTTTCCAACTATTCCTGCAAATAAGCTATTATCTTGTAAGATCAACTTTGCGGTTCCAGTACATTCATTAAAAGCTGATAATAATATGATATCTTCCACACAATTTTTTGAAGTATCGTCATTCATTGGAAAAATCATGCCTATTGCTCCTACTGTAAAATTATTATTTCAATTGGAAATAATTGGCAGTAAAGATCGAGGTGTGAAGCGTTTTAGTAATTCTATTAAGACATGGGCGTTTTTAACAAAATTAATATTTGAACTATTAAACAACGGAAAATTC
>JAUWHC010000290.1 GCA_030606095.1 Promethearchaeota archaeon
TTTTGATTGATTTTCTTTTGTTCTTCGCTGCTATTTTTTACATATTTAGAAGGAAAGATAATATCTTTTCCGTTATATACAAGACAAGTAGCCCCAGAACCGTTAACCTTTATTGCCGCGTCTCTTTGTTCGATTCCGTTCTTAATCTTCTTAGTAGCGTTCTTAACTAAACAAAAGTAAGGATTAACATTTTCAGGTTCAATAATAATATCCTTTAAAAAAGTAAGGTCCGCTTTTTCTAACAAAGGAATCTTTTTTTTTACTTTAGCTAAAAATTTATGCCCTTTCTCAGTTAACACATGCCCCTTCCTTTCTCCTTCGTCAGGAACTACAATGAACCCACTTACATCTTTTAGTTTTTTAACCAAAGATTTAGTTGTCCCAGATCCAATTTGTAATTCATCTTTAAGGCGATATCTTCCAATACCTCTTGGATTCTCTCTAAATATAAATAATGATAATATTATATGAACATAATCGAAAGTAGGTCTAATAGTTAGACTTTCAAATAGTGGTTTTAATTCATTTAATTCTTTCATGCTATTGATATATATAAAGGAACTATTTGTAAAAAAAATATTACATTAAATAAAATTATAAGTTAAAATAGTATTATTTCCTTTATATAATCGATAATATTACTTTATCGAGAAGCTGGCGAATTTTTTAATGGCAAAAAAAAATAGAGATCAGAAGCAAGAAGATATGCATGAATTAATATTATTTAGAGAGCCAACTGCTCGCGAATTAAAAAAAGTCGAATTCGTTTCTCTTGAAAATATTATTCAAGAAGATAAAATTAATTTGTTATGCAAATCAGAACCTATTGGAGGAAATTATCTTTATTCCTTGTTATTATCAAATAATAGCGTTGCTCCGATTACAGAAATTAAGATTAGAGCGAGGATTCCAAAATTCTTAAAGCTTTGTAGAAGTACACCTCCAACTATAACCATAGAAACAATTAACTTTGAAGAAAATGAAGAAGAAACACAAGTAAAAATAGAATTTGAAGTATTAAAAGGAAAGGCTCATAAACAAATTAATTTATTTCTCTGCCCGTTATCCTTAGAAGAAAAGGGTGAGATTAGATCATCCATTACATTCATAAATAATGCTGATTTTGTTAGAGCAATTGACACGTATGCTATTCCTATTCAATTCGATCCATTTAAGGTTGAAAGGAAAATATTACCAAGCGCTGAAGTTAAAAAATTCCTGCAAAAACCCGGGATAAAAAAAGCGATTAAAAGCATTGGGATTGGTATAGAAAAATACTTCGACGAAGACTATTATTTCAACCGAATTACTAAAATCATCCAAGACCAAAATTTCCAATTAATTATTAAAGATAATGATAATAAAATTGCTTGGTTTTTCGGAACAGAATTAGTGTCTGGAAACGATGTCTTGGTAATTGGACAAATTATCGCGGGTAAAATAGAATGGTTAGCCGCGTCACAAAACCATCCTTTACTCATCTCCATCTTAACAAAATTTGTTAACACTTTTAAAGAGGAAATGATGATTTTGAACCAAATAAATTCTGAAGATCAAATTTATCATTTAGAATGTAAATATTGCGGCAATATCTTATCTAGCTTTCCGGGAAAAGGTAAATCTATCGAATGTAATAAATGCAACTACGAACAAGTTATCTGGAACTAGAAAATTTAATAACTCCTTCGTTAATGTATTCTTTCGATGATGTCTTTTAAAAATAGAATAAATTTTTTTATGTTTC
This sequence comes from Promethearchaeota archaeon, assembly GCA_030606095.1. Classification (GTDB taxonomy): domain Archaea; phylum Asgardarchaeota; class Lokiarchaeia; order Sigyniarchaeales; family SOKP01; genus SOKP01. The sequence continues at coordinate 1,745 of JAUWHC010000290.1, forward strand.
ATTTGATATAAAATTTCCTTTTTCAGCATTTAACAATTTGATTGAATTTTTATTTTCTTCCATTATTATTACCAATTGTTATATTATATCAGGTTTAGAGCCCTTTTTATTCTTTTTAGCATTAGAATTTCACAGATTTGAAAAAATAGTGCAAGATATTTATATTGTACGAAATGATTCGATTAGTATGATTTGATTTTTGTCTTGTAATTTTTTTCGTTTTTTTCCTTAGAAAATCAAGTATTAATCAAAATCTTTAAATAGATAAAAGAACATTCTTTATTTGATTAAGTAAATTTAATCAAAAAAATTAAATTTAAAAATATTAACTAAAATATAAAAAGTGGAGGAATTATCATGTCTGAATACATTAGTTGGAGTCCTATTAGGCGCCTTATGAAACATAACGGCGCTGTTATTGTCGCAAGAGACGCTGTAAACGAATTAGTCGATTGGATGGGCGCATCAGCAGAAAAAATAACCAAAAGTGCGTTAATCTTAACGAAACATTCAAAACGTAAGAAAATAACTCGGGACGATATCTTATTAGCTATTAAATACTTCAAATAAATAGCAAATATAGTTTAAAACTTATTTCTTTTTTTTTTCTTTTTATCAAATTTTTTCTAAGTTCAAACAATTTCTAATCTTCAGCTATAATTATAAATAGAGCGGATTTTTAACAAGTTATGAATTAATAATTGAAGTTGAAAAAAATGAAAAACCATAGTTTGGAAAACCCTAGAGGTAGTTCATACAGCGAACATTTTATTAAGGAGTTTCTTTCAAGATTTAATTTTATATCTTCAATTTTGTTAATAACAGCTAGCTTGGTATTATTGTATTTTACTCCCTTTTTAGGATCCTTAATTCGAACGATTGCCAGCGGTGTTGGTTATGGAAGTGCTAAATTATTTTATTTCTTTGTAGCAGATTTCAAATTTTTCTCTTTTTTAGGAGTAATTTTTTTACTTTTAAACGGATTGCTCCTTTTTCTGGCAGGGTTAGGGTTCTTAAAGTTAAGAAAGTGGAGTATAAAAATACATTATCTAAGTTGGATAATGCTTCTAATAATTTTTCCTATTGGAACCTTGTACGGCGCCTTTACTTTATGGATGACTTCGAAGGTAAATCAATAAATATTATTGATTAATTATCTTCTCTCAGGTTTCACTTTACAACTAAGAAGATATTACTTAGTAATTTATTAAATTAATCAGGAAAATTTCTATTAACTTTTATTAGAACGTTTTCTAAATATTTTTTCATGTAGAACCTTTCGCTATTGCAATAGTCTAACTTTTCGTTATTTGATAATTCCTTACAGTTTTTCAAGAGAGTATGGATATCTTCAACTATAATAAAATACTCTTTTTTAGCAATATCACATTCTTGAATTATTAGATCATTAACTAAATTTGAGTTAGAATTGTTGTCTCCGACTTGAGTTTTGCCACTATTTATTAGATGGCTATCTATGTTTGGTTTGACCGTTTCAATGAAATGCACTACTTCTTTACTATTGCTGAAACCTTTTGAAATGAATACTCATCTCGGAGAATTTTCGATTTAATGAAAGAAATCACCAAACAATATTTAAAAGAAAAGATAGTAGCAGTTTATTGTTAAATAAGAAAATAAGTAAAAAAGTCTATTATTCTAAGCAATAATTATTATTGACGTAATTTTCTAATCCTTCGAGAATACTTCTAGTTCCCTTAGAATTATGAACTTTCATCAAATCATCGACAGTTACAAATTTCTCTGTTTTGGCTGATAAATACGATAATAACACAGTTTTTATTGCTTCTCTTGCTTGTTTTGGAGAAAAATCTGGTTTTATGTCGTTAATTATACAATCTGTAAAATAAGAGTCTTCAATGCTCATAGATATTTCGTAATATTTTGGATAAGGTTCGTGCTTAATTTCTGGTTTATACCATTTTCCTTTGTTACTACCCATATTTTCGTGATTAGAGAATATTTTAACTGGCTTTTTCCACTCGTGGTTTTCAATAATCGTACCTTTTGTTCCATATATTTCTAAACTATTTGTTGGTGGCGATATAACGGTAAAGCTAACCATCGTCTCAACAATAGTCCCCTGTAAATACTTCAATAAAACCATGGCGTTATCCTCGGCTTTTTCGCTCAAATTAGTACATTGTTTTGTTAACCAACAATAAGCGGATTCAACTTTATCATTTAATATCCAATTAATTGTTGCAAATTTATGGGCGCCCATATCCATTAAAGCCCCGCCTCCTGCCATAACGGGATGCCCCTTCCAATAACCGCTTTTCATAAGCCCAGGTATTTCATTAACTCCTTCGTAAGAACGTACCAAAAAAACTCTTCCCACTAACCCCGATTGCACTGCTTCCATTATATATTTATGGGCGGGCAAAAATCGATGGTTTTCGGCAATCATAAATTTAACACCCGCTTTCTTAGTTGCCTTAATCATATCGTCACAGCCTTCGAGCGTAGTAGCCATCGGTTTTTCGCAGAGTACATGCTTATCCGCTTCTGCTGCCGCAATGACATAC
>JAUWHC010000192.1 GCA_030606095.1 Promethearchaeota archaeon
TTTTTTTTCTTTTATAAAAAAAAAAAAAATAAATTTAAATAAATTTAATTTAAAAAATTTTAAAAAAAAAAATAATATAAATAATAATAATTATGTTAAAAAAAGAGAAACGACCGAAAAGGGTTAATATTAAAAAAGAACGGCAAAAACTTATAAAAGAGAAAAAAAATCTACTTCCAAAGCAAGATCTTCAAGTGGATAAAAAAACGACCAAAAAGATTGATATTCGATTAGAAAAAGAGACAAGATTATATTGGGTAAGAGCAATTTCAGGCGCTTTAAGCGGTTTAATTGGAAGATTATTATTTGGTGTGATTGGTTGGTGGTTGTTAATTTGGATGTTATGTTTTTGGTTTATTACGCCATTTTTTGTTAGTTTTATTGTGTATAAATACGAATACGATAAAGAGGAATGGAGCTGGAAGAATATTATAAAACCTGGTATTGGAATATTTTTCTTTTTATTTATGATTGTTACTGTTATTACACATACATTTTTAGCTTTTTCCTGAATCGAACTATAATTGTATTGTTTGTTTTATTTTCTTCTCAATCTTCCCCTTAGAACTAAAGACAATTTCGTCCAATTTATATATCCTGTTGCAGTATACGCATTGAATTTTCAGTGGTTTTTCTTCTAGAACCATGAATTCTGTTTCAATTGGTTCATTGGAATTAGAAATGCATGTCTTGTTCCGGCATAAAATTAATTTCTTAATTACTTCAGGGAGGTTTACCTTTTTCTTTTCAATAACCTTATATTCTTCAATTAAAGAGATATTCGCATTTGGAGAAAGTATAGAAATTTGTTGCATTTGTTTTTTGTTAAGAAAGACGCCTTCAATTTTTATAATATCTTTTCTTTGATATTTCTTAGACGAAACATTAACACCAATTGTAATAAGATTTGGAGATTCGTCAAGTCCCGTTAAACTCATTATAGTTAACGCGTATCCGGCGTCAATATGATCAATAACGGTCCCCTTCTTTAATCTGGCTATTTTTAATTTTTCTTCCAACATTTTCTTAATTATAAAAAATTATTTAATTGAAAAATTTTACTAAATAAATTATTACTTCAATTTCTTAAATTAATATTAATATCGATATAAAAAATAAAACTGTTGATACCGTAAAATTATAAGTCAGATTATCGTCAACCTCCAAATCCAAAAAATCTAAAAGTCCAATAACTATAGCTCCAACTAAGGGAATTAAAACTAAACTTACGGGTTTTAACATATATACTTGTCTTAAAAGCAACAGAGTGATAACTCCAGAGACATAGGCAACGCTCATACCCGCAAATAAACCCTCATAAGTTTTTTTTGTATTTCGAATTTTCTTACGGCCAAATTTTTTTCCGACTAAATTTGCAGTCATATCGGCAAAAATTGACATCGTCATTGAAGTGCAAATTACAAATGGGCCTATAGGTTGAAACATCCCGTATAAGATTATTATTGAAAAACAACCAATTCCCATGGATATATGTGGTCCCAATCTCATGTGTCGCTCTTTTTTCCTTAAAATTCGATTAACTGGCTTCAAAGGGTAGAGGTCTGGCCTTAAAATTCTAATAAAATCGGCAGATAGCATGCCAATTAAAGAGGCTCCAACTAAAAAAACTACTAAATATTGAGTAAAAATCATTTTATTAGTTTCTATGTTATAGATAGAAAAGAAGATCTCTGAAATGATATCGGGGAAAGATTCTAAAACATATATAAATATATTTTGAACTATAAAACCTAAAGTGAAATAAAAAAAAAACAATCCCTAAAACAACCAAATGAGTTAATTTTCTATAAAGCTCGTATTTAAATGGAAGTTCCTCCGAGAATAAAGAGAAATCTTCTTTCCAAGGTTTCTCTTTTAAATCTTTTTTAACAATTCGCTTTTCTCTACAAATCGAATAATAAAAAAGAGGAAGAAAAAATATAATAAAGATTATCGTTAAAATATCAAAGGGAAAAACTATAAAATCAATATTCGAAAAGTGTAAAAAGTTGATTGTAATTAAATTGATTGTTATACTAATTATTAATATTAGAGAGTTTACCAAATTATTAATAAAGGCTCCTTTTTCGTTTTTTTTTTTCGCTAATAACGCTATAAAGAGCGAAATTAGTCCATATATATACAAAATACACATAATGATAATTGATAACGGATTCAAAAATCAACAATCTCCTTAAGTTTTCTTATAGATATTATCTGTGAAATGTTAAAATCTTTATCAAAATTGAATTGATAACAATTAAATTAAAAAAAAAATTAAAGATTTGACCTAAAAACGGGTCTCGTCAACATTGGGCATATCAGGTGCGGTTAAGGCTTTTTGAATTTCATCGGAAGGCAACTCGTAATCTACTAAATTGCCAATCATGTATTCTTTGTATGCTAATAAGTCGAAAAATCCATGACCACTTAGACAGAATACAATATTCTTCTTTTCGTTGTTTTCTTTAGCTATTAAGGCTTGATTTACGGCTTCTTTTATAGCATGAGCTGCTTCAGGTGCGGGTAATATACCTTCTGTTTTAGCAAACATTAATCCTGATGTAATAACTTCAGTTTGATGGTGCATAACAGACGACATTATCTTCTTACCTGATAAAATTGAAATTATCGGCGCCATTCCATGGTAACGTAAACCTCCGGAGTGAATTGGGCTAGGAATGAAATTATGTCCGAGCGTGTACATTTTTAAAATTGGAGCTTTTTTCGCCGAATCTCCGTAATCCCATCTGTACGTCCCTTTATTAACACTTGGACAAGCTCTTGGTTCTACTCCAATTATCTCTATATCAGGGTTTTTGCCTTGCAGTTTATCTCTTACGAAGGGTATTATTAATCCTCCTAGATTAGAACCACCACCCATACATCCTATTAATACATCAGGTTGAATATCAATTTTGTTAAGTTGAGCTTTCACCTCTTGTCCTATTATCGTCTGATGTAATAGGACAAAATTTACTACGCTACCCAATGCATATCTTGATTTATCACTTCTCATACTATGCTCTACTGCTTCAGATATAGCAATTCCTAGACTTCCAGGGTGATCTGGATCCTTTTCAAAATAAATTTTTCCAGAATCCGTAAGGTTAGAGGGGCTTGCATGAACTTCACCATTAAAAGCTCTCATTAATATTTTTCTTCCGGGTTTTTGCAAAAAACTAGCTCGTACCATGTAAACCGTGCATTTTATATCGAATAAATTGCAGCCGTAGGATAAAGCTGAACCCCATTGACCAGCGCCAGTTTCAGTGATCAACTCACTTACCCCATTTCTTTTAGAATAATAGGCTTGAGCTAAAACTGTATTTGGTTTGTGTGAACCTGTTGGGGAGACTGATTCGTTTTTAAAAAGAATCTTAATATCATCCCCTACTATTCCAAGTTCTTTTTCTAAACCACAGGCTCTATGAAGAGGGGTGGGGCGGTATGATTTTGCATAAATCTCCCTTAATTCTTTCGGGATGGGAATTAATGGATCTTGAGATATTTCTTGAAGTACACACTCTTTAGGAAATATTGCACATGCAAGTTCTGGAGGTGCAGGTTTTCCATCCATTGGGTTTATTAAGGGCGTCATAGGAACAGGTAAATCGGGTAATATATTAACCCATTCCTTTGGTATTTCGTTTGGTTCGAGTAAAATTCTTGTTTTATTATAATCTATCATATCATATTCCTTTTTGATATTATCTCATCATCTATTTTAGATGATGTCTCATTTTAAGATTGGAACTCAATAATAATAATGCCCAATTGCAAATGCAATTGAAATTTAAAATTCGATGTTTAGAAATAAAAAGAGCACGAGGTATGGTTTAACCATTGAAAAAGCGTTTTCAGGAACGCCAAGGCTGCTGCCAACAAAAAAGATTATCTTCAGTAACCATTGATATAAACCATACTTGTATATAGTGATATTATTATTGTCAGAAACTTATAAAGTTAATCCTCTGTGTTAAAAATGTGTCTGTTACTTCCTTTCAAAAATTTTTGCTAAATTTTTAGCAGCTACCCTCATTACCTTAACAGTCTTCATTAAAGTATCAATAAGAGTTCCCGCACATACAATTACTAAATGTTCGGCATTACTGACGATAATATAGCCATTTTCTGCCCTCACAATTATTTCACTTAGCTCCTCTTGAAATAATGTTTTGATTGTTGAGCTTCCGGTCATCAGCAAAGCGCTCGCAAGCCCACAGAATTGATCCCCGTCTACTTTATATTGCGGAAGCGCCGAAAATGCGATCTGGTACCCTTCTACGCTTACGAGAGCAATAGCTTCTATGTCTGCATTTGAAGTAATAAATGTAATTTGAGGGCTAATTTTTTCAATTTCTTCAGGTCCTATTCCTAAGTCACTTCCAAATTCGATATTACATCACATTCTGGGGTAATTTTTTAATTTATTTGAATTTAAAGATATTACTATATTTTAATTATAATTAATATAATGTTGATACTTTTTATTTTTTTATTTTTTGTTACTCCTACTTTTAATAGAGTTATTATTTAAATCTTTTATCTGAAGAAAATAAAATCCTTAAAAATAATTTCTATTGCTAAAAGTTAAAATAGATCATTATTATTCTATATAAAATTAAATTTGAAAAAACAACGAAATTATGATAACTACAAGAGAATCAATTAATTATCAATTTTCTTTAATTTTTGGTTACTCTAGTCCAACAGATTTAATAGTTGGTGATGTAATTGGGCCGGGCAAGTTAACGAAAGATAAAGTTAACGAACTAACTCAAGAAGTAATAAAATTCTTGCGTATGTATAACGCTATTCTAAGAGATTATTCAGGTTCAGAAGTTTTTAGTATTGAATTTGAGTTGTATAATTTTGACGAAAAAGATGCGATGGTAAAAATTTATCCAAAATCTATGTTATTAATTCCGGGTAAGTTTAAAGACTGTGAAAGTTTATTACTTGCTTTGAAACCAGAGACTGGCTATTTAGATCCTCATAAATCTAGGAAATCTGTTAACCACATTAGTAGACTATTTTTTGAAGTGGAAGAATTTACGAGTCGTCCCGAATTGGGAATTAGTGAAAAAACTCAAGTCCTTAAAAAATTTGCGACGCGTTTCAGTAAAAAACTTTATGGAGATTTAATTGAAGATAAATGGAATAAAAAATTAATTGGTTTAAGCGTTTCTCTTCCCACCGAGAAAGAAATGTTAAGTACTTATGCTACGATAAAATCCGATATTAAATTTCTATGGAATAAAAGACCTATTGAAATGATATTTTCAAATCATAAATATGAGCGCCTTAAATCTCCATTTTCTGGCAAATCGATAATTGAACATCTTAAATACACAATATCTGAGCCTAGCGCTAATTTTATAATAGAAAAAACCTTAAACTTAGGGACTAATCTCCTTAAATTAGCAAATACTGGGACAATAGATGAAATCCAAGATAAGTTAATCTCTTTTCTTATCTTAAAAATCAAAGAAAAACTTAAAAATGTTAAAGAATTGCATTCTGGAGATTGGGTAATTTCTAATATTGAGAGCATAATAAAAGAATTGGAGTTAATTGTTGACAATTTTTTTAAATACTCTAAAAAATTTCTAACTACGGGGGAAACTGGAGCCTTGCTCGAACTTTTGGATAAATATAACAAATATATTATTGGTAGTGCTGGAGATAACCTTAATATTTTTAAAGAACTTTGTCAATTTGCAACTGAATCTATAAAGTTATCAATTAGTAGAGGAGAAAGATTTAGAGCTATAGAATTAAGCTCTGTAATCAATTATTTTGCTGAAGTTATTAAGAATAGTTTTATGTTAATAAGAGAGTCGTTTCCTCAATATCTTTCGAGGCGTAGACTAAAAACCTTGACTTATT
>JAUWHC010000112.1 GCA_030606095.1 Promethearchaeota archaeon
ACAGAAGTAGCTCCAGCAATTAGAATGTTAGGAGTGTTACCTATACAAAAAGCAACGTCTAATTCGCTATTTTTTTTTAAAAATGTATGAAAATGTCGACCTCTAACTATTCTAGTAGAAAATTTATCTTTAGAAAATTGCATAGCCCGATGAAAATCCATGTTTTGTCCATAATCAGGGTCTCTTGTGATTACGACAGCAGAACTTATGTAATTCCCGCCGTCCTTTTCGCAATGAAACAAAATTGGTAATTTATCTAAATCTACGCTTGATTCTATAACTTCTTGACAATGAGCGTTTGATACGATTTCTGGTTCTGAGGCTTCAGTAATTGCTTTTGAAAGCATTGGTATAATGCCTGCGGGAGTTACATTGAAATACGAAGCTATTACATTCTTATTACAGAACATGTTACCAACTAACCTAAATTCAGATTCTTTAACGTTATTAAACATTAAGGGAGTTGGTTCTTTCTCTTTCAATATTCCAGAAATCTCTAACTTCTTCGAAGTTTTGACATCTACCTTTTGAAGGAGTCCTTTCTCATCAATTCTATTTATATAATCTCTAAATCCCATAAATTCCATCTCATAATTTTGTTTATCGTTGTGCTGTTATCAATTATATTACTTTTTATTAGAGGTGTTTATAAAACACTTTTTATAAAACTAAAGGTTTTTACTTTTAAGTATTTCCTTTAAAACTTCCTTTGCGTAATCTACTCTTATTTTTTTATCTTCTACTATTTTATTTGCAACCTCTTCGATCAAATTATCGGGTACACCAGCTAATTTTGCTATATTACGAGAGTGAAGCGTCATATGACCCTTTTGGATACCTTCTGATGCTAAAGCTCTTAAGGCGGCTACATTCTGGGCTAAGCCTAACGCTGCAGCAATTTGAGATAACTCTTCTGCTCTCTTAACACCTAAAATTTTTAGCGCTAACCGTGCCATTGGATGTATTTTTGTCATTCCTCCAACGATTCCTAGAGCTAGAGGAACTTCTATCTCGCCAACTAAATTACCGTCTGAGTCAGATTTAAATTTCGTAAGGGGTTTATATTTGCCACTCAAGGAAGCATAAGCGTGAGCTCCTGCTTCAATAGCACGGGTGTCATTTCCTGTTGCTAAAGTTAAGGCAATTATTCCATTCATTATCCCTTTATTATGGGTCGTTGCCCTATAGGGATCGGCGAGCGCAAATTCATAAGCGTTTAAAATGCCCTCAACGACTTCTTCTCCACCTAACAAGTTCTTATCAAATATGGCTTTACATTTCGCAATTCGATGTGTAGCCAAGTTGGATACGATTCGAAGATATATCTTCCCTCCACTAATCTCTTCTATATAAGGACTTACGGCTTCAGCCATCGTATTTACTACATTAGCGCCCATAGCGTCCAATACATTAACCAGAAGGTGAAGGATTAACATGTTGCCTCTTTTTGTTTTTATTTCTCGAATCTCTATATCTAGAGCACCACCACCTAACTTATTTAGTAAGGGATCTTGCTCATTTGCAATTTTTAAGATTTTTTCCTTATTTCTCACTAAAATTTCCTTAGCAGCAGCAATATCTTTTAATTGAGTTATTTGTATCTGAGAAATCATGATTGATTTAACTTCTTCAGACTGAAAACCCCCGTTTTTTCTTGCTATCTTAGCTGCGTTAGAAGCAGCGGCCACAACTGAAGGTTCTTCAATCACCATGGGCAAAATATAGTCTTTTCCGTTGATCCTAAAGTTTAAAGCAATACCCAAGGGCAATTGGTAACTCCCAATTACGTTTTCTATTAGCGTGTCAATTTGAGAGGGCGTAAAATACCCCAAAGCCTGCAATAGTTTAACTTCTTCGCGTTTTAAGTTAATTAATTTAGCTATTTGATGCTGGCGTTCTTCTAAGGATAACTTATAAAAACCCGAAATATCTGAACGAATTTCTTGCATCTTTTTATTCACATTAATCTTAATTTGAAGTTATTTATATCATCTTCTAATTGTCTTGCCTTAGATAATTTTGAACTTTTGGTTGATAGAATGGTGAAAAATAGAAGATGTCATTATTAACTATAATTCTAAAACATAAATTTAATAAATTTTTTGAACTGGAACATATAATGGACTCCAATTTAATAAACCAATAGCGTTAAAATTTGTTTCTTCTTTATTTTCAATGCGTCTTATCTCGTATTCTAAGCAAGAACCTTGTTTTACATCTCCGGCAATCCTTACTAAACCGTTATAAAGGTAGTTAAGAGCGTTTTCGTTAGGATTTACTATAGGCTCTGACTTTAACACCGCATATAGTGGAAAAAACTTCTCGTGGAAACCAGAATGACCTTTCGGGCAATGGTCCAATCCTGCTATATTCGGAATGATACATCCTTCGTCGCAAAAATGAAGAGTAAAACCTCTTTTATTGTTCTTTTCGTGTTCTGCAATTTCTCCTAAAAATGTTTTCGGTGTGAATTCACCTGCCTTTATCTTCTCGTACTCTTGTATAGTCTTGCGTTCTTTATTTTCTATAAAGTCTTTAATTTGGGGATGTTTGCTTACAATTTTTTTAAATCCTTCCTTCACTTTTAATAATCCTGAAATGCAAGTAGCTCCTGAGCCGTAAGAACCAAAATAAACTGTGTCATTAACGTGAGCATACTCTTCAAGGAGGTAAATTATCTGGCTCCAAATTGAAGCATTATAAAGGTTCCCGAAATGCGAAGGCACTCTTAATTGTGGAAGTACTTTACCTTTAACATTTGCTATAAGTTTGTATGATATGTTCTCTAATGTTTCAGAGGAATAACCTCTCTCTTTCAGTTTCAAATATAACCACTCTGGTAAAATCGTAATATCGTGCATAAAATAATCAAGTTTCTTAAGAAGAGAAGATGTTATTTGATTCTTTTTTAATCTTGGAAGGTTCTGAATATGCTTTATCCAGCGTTTTTGGATTATCTGTTGCATGATTTTAATTGGTAGTTTAGAAAAGGGTGCGTGAAATGTGTAGTAATCGGCGTGAAAATCCCCAATACTATTAATTAAATCGTCGTATGCTTTCATTTGAAAATTGAGATAAGTACTTACTGAATAATGACCAAAAACTTTAGCATTTTTTTCATAAGCGGGGCGGAAAAAATCATCTACATTTCCCGAAACCTTTCCAAATTTTTCACCAAAGGTCGCAACCCTAGGGTTTTTTGATATAACTAAAGCAATTGCTCCTGAACCTTGAGTAGCCTCACTTGGACTGCCTACTTGATATGAAGAAATATCAACACATATGACAAGAGCTTTTTTTATAATATCTTTTTCTATCAAAGCGAATGCGTTGAGAAGAGCTAAAGTTCCACCAGCACACGCGTTATAAACATCTTGACAAATAGAATTAGTCGAAATCCCTAACAATTCGGCGAAGATGTTCGAAACTGACTTCACAGCATATGTTATAGTCTCTGTTCCTACGAAAAGAGCGTCAATACTCTTAGGAGATATGCCTCCTTTTACTAACGCTTGATATCCTGCCTTCAATCCCAGAGAAACAACATCCTCGTTCACATCGGGTATTCTCATTTCTATTGCCATAAGACCCTTTTTAAATTTATTGGGATCTATTTTCCGCTCAGCAGCTAAATCTTTTAACTTGAGGTAATATTTTGGGGCATAAAACCCTACACTATCAATACCGATATTAGAAAATAAATATTCGTTACTTAACATTAGGGATCTCTCCTTTATCTTTCTTTTAACACTAGTTCTAATTGGTTTGATTATTAAATTGAATTTATAAATGTAATGTTTATTTATTCAAAAACTTATCTAGGTTAAACATTATTCTTATTATATGAGGTATTTATATAAAAATTCTCAATAATCTAATAATATCAACAGTTCAAATTCTTAAAAGTGGTAAAAGACATTCTCTTAATCTAAAAATTTGAATTGTAATTCAAATAATAAAAATTTATAATAAATAAATCTCTCATATTCCTATTAATAGTAGTATTAATTGTAGTAATACTCTAAAGGTTATATTATTTTGGAAGAATTAAAGAACATACCCGCAAATAAATTGCCTAAGCACATTGGTTTAATTTTAGATGGTAATCGTAGATGGGCAAAAAAAAGTTTGCTTGAAGCAAATGTGGGCCATTTAATAGGGTACGAGAATTTAAAAGATAGGTTATTTGACTTTTTTGACGCAGGAATTCATTATTTGAGCATTTACGCCTTGTCACTTGAAAACGCACGTAAAAGAAGTGTTGACGAACTTAGATATATTTTTAAGATAATTTTAAAAGCAGTAGACACGGTAGTAAGTGAATCAACTGTAAAAGAAGAAAAAGTTAAATTTAGCGTAATTGGCCGAGTACACTTGCTACCGGAAGATGTTCAGGAGAAAATCAAAGAATTAATTGAATTTACAAAGAACCATAACCAAAATTTCATTAACTTGTGCATTATGTATGACGGTCAAGAAGAAATCGTAGACGCTGTGAAAAAGATAACGGAGGATAAAATAAAGTCCGAAGATATCACGCGAGATTTAATCAAGAGTTATTTATATACGAAAAATTTTCCGGAGTTAGATTACATAATTCGTACTGGCATGGAAGATGGCGCTAGAATCTCGGGATTTCTATTATGGGACGCATCTTATGCGGAGTTCAAATTTAGAACTGACTTATGGCCTGATTATAATAAAGAAATGATAATTGAAGATATCAAAGATTATTTGGAGAGAAACAGAAGAAAAGGGAAATAAAGTTTTCTTTTTGTAAATATTTAAAATCAATAAATTTTATATTGTTGATATTAAAGGTAAAAAAGCACTTTTACGCATAAATTATTAATTCGTAATAAATATTTGTTATGAGCAATTAATAAAAATATTAAATTTAAATAATATCCACTAATATGGCTATCTCAGACCCTAATCAAGTAATCTCCATAACTATAAAAAAATTTCCTCAAAATCTTCTAATTCCTAATTTAAAAAATACTGTTTCATTAGAAGTCGTAAATTATTCTAAAAAGGAGGAACATTTTAAATTTGTTTTTGAGGGAGAAAATCTAGATATTGAGGTTGAACCAGACGAGTTCAACAAAGAAGTTCTATTTAAACCGGGAGATACTAAGAAAATTGATTTATCATTGAAACCAACCGCTGATGGGTACGGTAAATTAACAATTAATGCCTATTGGATGAAATTGGTTGAATATATGGTAGATGTGCAAAAGATTAGAGAGACTATTTCCGTGAGTGAAATAAATAGAATTTTAAAAAATATACAAGTTCTCGAATTCGATGCTGGCGATGATTTTAACTCAAAAGACTTCTTTATAACCTCTAATAAAAGTGAAGTTAAGAAAATTGAGAAGGAAATTAAAGAGTTAATAAAAAACTATAGCGAGACACAAGAAAATTCGCAAACTTCCGATACACCTTTATTAAAGGGGGATACTGGGGTTAAACTTGTTGAAATTGATAGCCAATTAAGGGTTCTATCAAAATCATATCTCTCAATAGGAGATTTTTTTAAGGCGTTAGAATGCTCGTTAAAACTATCCGATGAAGGAGAAAAAATAAAGTTTTATTATAACTTAATTAGGGCTAACGCAACAGTTAATTTAGACGCTACATTAGAAGTTATTAAAAAATTAAACGATAAAAATAAAAAAAATCAAGTAATAGAAAAAATAGCACTTGACTTACTAAATACTAATCAAGATCAAGTTATTAGGGTTCTTTCTTTTATCGATGATGCTTCATTAAAGGAAAAAGCACTTATTAACATCATTAGCAGATCTCTGGAAAATGGTTTTAATTTAGCTCTTAAATTTTCCGAGTCTATTGAAGATGAGATCGTTAAAATTAAAGTTTTATTTAACATCATAAAAAAATTATACGGAAAAAATAATAATGCATTAATTCTTAAAATTATAAATCAAATCAATCAAATTATTCTCAATTCTAATACAATTGTTTTATCAGATAAAGACTATCAAAATCCTGCTTACGAATTTTTTAGAGAAACCATCTGCATTTTAGCGGAATTAGATTGTCCAAAAGCTGCCGATACGGTTATAGGGGGAATAAGTTCGGTAGAGCTAAGAGAAAGAGTTACTAAAGACTTATTTAATGAAATTTACGAGATGGTTAAAGAGAAAAAAACTAAAGTTGAACCTATAGGAACCTTTTCTCAATTCTTTCTATTAAATACTTACGCTTCTAAAATCTCTAATGAAATACAAAATTTTTCCCTCATTGGAGGAAATGTAAGCAGTAACATTCTAATGGGCGATTATAACTTCAACATCGCTTTTATATCGTTATTTAATTTTGATTTTAGCATATTTCCAATTATTGATAGAGTTTATTCAGAGTTAAAGTATAATTCGGATAAATCGATTGCATATTACATCTATCCCTCAATCAACAATCACAATCAAGAAGAATTACTAGTAATACAATCTACGTTAAAAAAGTTCTTTCAACCCGAAAAAATTTCAAAACAAGTTATAATTTTTAATTTTGACTTTATTCCCTATTTAGGAAAACCTACAATTATTCTCTCTTCCGAATTAAATGAGACGAATTCAATTAAAACCAAAATTATTAAACACCTTGGAGATCGCGTTAAATTAATAATTGACGATTCGTTATTTAAGGGGGGCGAAACTGTAGATAATCTAAACAGCATATTCTATGGTAATCATTTCAAAATAGTTAATTTAGTTTTATCATATGAATTCATAAACGATTACGATATGTTTAAAGCGTTTATCCAATCAATAATGTAATTTAATAATTTTTCAAACTTAAAATAAAAAGTGAATAAATTTATGGCTAAGGATAAAAAAAAGAAAAAGAAGAAAGGATCAGGTAAAGATGAATATAGTACATTCTCGCAATTTATGGGACAAGATACGGGTAAGAAGCATAAGTCTAAAGCAAAAGCAGTGTCGGAACTTCCTTCAGGCGTTTATATTGGAGAACCCATAGATAGATCTTCGGACCAATTGTTTCTTGGAACGGATTACAGAGAAATACATATACCTGAAAGATCTTGGGGTGAAATCTTAGCCGATATCGAGCATTGGACTCTATTACCCTTCACGCATGGAATTGAAATGGAATTAATTATCGCAGATGACAATGGTAACTACCCGCCTGGTGATGAGATGGTTTATCGAATGAAAGAGATCGTGAAAGATGCCATAAAACTCATGGACCAGATTTTATACGAAGGAAAAAGCGATTTTCTACCTGTTCCCGATTATATTCGGCAAAAAGTATTGGCAAGGCCTTATGGAAAGGAAGACATTGAAAAAGGATATGTAATGGATATTAGATATTCTCTTCCAGATGGAAATGTCGTTGACATTGATACTTTTGGTCGTGATGGTAATGTTACAGCAGTTACTTATATATTAGAACTCGTAACGCCCCCATGTGAATATGTTGAGGAGCTAGCTTATTGGGCAAGCACCTTATTTCTT
>JAUWHC010000397.1 GCA_030606095.1 Promethearchaeota archaeon
ATCCATAAGAAATTTATCGATATTTAAATTTCCATGGGTTTATGATTTTATTCTGAATGGTAACGAAACACATTCTATAAGAAGGAAATGAAAATAAGAAATTTTTTATTATTATTGTGAGCATAAAATTTAATTTATTAAAAAAAGTTTTAAAAAACATCTACATAATTGTAGAATTAAAGTTTGACTCTTAATCTATTTAAAAGGCGCAAAATTTTAAATAATATGATTGATATAATAAGAGTAGGAAAGAATTTGCATTGAAACTTAAAACGGTATTAATTATCTAAATATTAGAATATCTTTTTATATCCAATAAGTTAGGGATATAATTAGAGCAACTGGTTATTTACTGTTATTATTCTATCGAATTTTAATAATCACTACTCTGCAATCCAGTAAGTTTCTTTAATGCTTATTTCAAATATTGTTTAATGGTTGATTTATTCAATGAAAATTACCAATAATTACATTAAGAAAAAAAAAAATAAAAGAATTTTAACAGCATGTATAGGACAATGCGTGCATGTAGCAGGTACATATAATTTCATTCAAATTTCAAAACAGTTAGGTTATAATAATATATTTTTAGGACCTGCTACCCCTATTTCAATTGTTATCGATCAAATTAAAAAGTATGACCCTAACATTGTAGGACTTAGTTATCGTTTAACGGCAGACACTGTTAGACCTTTACTAACTGAATTTTTCAAAAAATTTATAAAATTAAAGAAAAAACCAAAAAAATTATTTTTTGCTGGAACGCCTGAAGTAGTTGAGATTGCAAGAAAATTTGAAGGGTTCGATGAATATTTTGTTGGAGGAGAATCAAAATTTGAATTAATTTCTATCTTGAGAAATGAGAAAGTAAAACCAGAAAGTAAAACAGAAATCCCTATGGACATTATTTCTCGAATACAATGGAAGAAACCTTATCCTGTAATTAGAGCGCACTTTGGATTACCTAATTTCAATGAAACAATAGAAGGAATAAAAAAAATTGCTAAAGCTAAAGTCTTAGATGTTATTTCAATTGCGCCCGATCAAAATACGCAAGCAAATTACTTCCACCCTGAAAATCAAGATAACGAATTATCAGGAGCGGGCGGGGTTCCTTTGCGCACTCAGCAAGAGTTCGAAAAACTCCATCAAGCAAGATTAACCGGAAACTATCCGATGTTAAGGATATATGCTGGAACACGCGATTTCATTAAATTAGGAAAATTGTATCACGATACAATTCAAAATGCTTGGGCGGCAATTCCTATTTTTTGGTTTAATCAAATGGATAGAAGGGGGCCTTTAACTTTAAAAGAATCGATTAAACGGCATCTAAACGCAATAAAGTGGCACGGAAAGCACAATATTCCCGTTGAAATAAACGATCCACATCATTGGAGCCTTCGAAATGCTCCTGATGCTATAGCTGTTGCTGATATGTATTTATGTGGAATTATAGCCAAAAAATTAGGCGTCAAAAATTTTATAGCACAATATATGTTTAATACACCTCCATCAAGTTCACTTGATATGGACTTAGCAAAAATTCTCGCTAAAGATGAGTTACTTCAAACGTTATCCAATGAGAACTTTACGATAATTAAGCAAGTTCGGACGGGATTAGCAAGTTTTCCATTAGATTTGGATAAAGCAAAAGGACAGCTTGCTGCGGCGACATTTGTTCAATTAGCTATTAGACCAGACATTGTTCATGTAGTTAGTTCTTCTGAAGCTAGTCATGCCGCTCGTCCAGAAAATGTAATAGAAAGTTGTAAAATAGTGGATCAAGTTATAGATAATGTTTATTCTAGTAAAATTAACATTATAAATAAAAAAATTGAGGAAAGGAAAGAAGAATTAATAAGACAAGCCAAATGGATAGTTAATTTAATACCTCATTTAACAAAAAATGAAGAAGAAACGAAAAGTCCATATACCAATTATGAAGTGTTAAGTCGACTCGTAAAATATGGTATATTTGATGCCCCACATTTGAAAAACAATAAATTTGCGTTGGGTAAAATTAAAACCAAAGTAATTAACGGTGCTTGTTATTCGTGGAATGAATCTCAGCAAAAAATTTACGATGAAATTGAAAGAATAAAAGACATTATTTTTAATAGCCCATTTAAAAATTTTTCTGATTCATTACAACAAAAAGAAAAATCCATCACAAAGGTGATGGATGAATGAGATTCTGCGTTATTGGAGCAGGAAATGGTGGCCGAGCGTTTGCTGCATATTTATCATCAAAAGGACATCCTGTAAATCTATATAATCGCTCATATACCAGAATTTATGACATCAAAAAGAAAGGAGGAATAAAAGTAAAAGGGAAGTTAAAAGGCTTTTTTCCAATTAATCTAATTACACACAATCTAAATTTAGCAGTTAAGGATGTAGATATTATTTTAATAGTAACTCCTGCTTCAGCACATAAAAGTATTGCAAAGAATATTGCACATCTTTTAACAAACGATCAGATAATATTGTTGAATCCAGGTAGAACTTTTGGAGCTGTAGAGGTTAGAAGTATAATAGAAAAGGAAAGAGGGAATCTCCCTATTTTTATTGCTGAAACCCAAACATTGCTTTTTACATCAAGACAATTGAAAAAAAATAAGGTTCAAATTCTTAAAATTAAGGATTCTGTTGATTTTTCGGCTTTTCCAGAGAAGGATACGTTTTTCATTAGTGATACATTGAGAGATGTTTTTCCCCAAATGAATCCTAGTGATAATTATCTGCAAGTTACATTAAATAATATGGGGATGTTATTGCATCCAACTCTCTCATTATTGAATGCTAGTGCTATAGATTATGGAAGAAAGTTCAATTTTTATGCACAAGGGGCATCTTTACGTACTTGTGAAATTCTTGAGACTCTTCAAATGGAATTCAGAAAGATTTTTGAAAAGTTAAATTTAAAACAAATAGATTTTTGTGAATGGGTGGAGAAATCTTATGGATTTAAAGCAAACAGTATCTATAAAGCTATTCAAAAAATAAAAGCATATAAAAATATTGTTGCTCCAAAAGAATTA
>JAUWHC010000435.1 GCA_030606095.1 Promethearchaeota archaeon
CGAAGTTTGAAAACCTTTATTAGCTTTTTGTATAACGAATATGGATATTTTGATAAAGTCTCATTTAACAATCTAAATAAAGTCTTAAATTCATTAGAATTTTTTATCAAACGCTTAAAAAATTATCAAGAATGCTTTACAAATGAAAAAAATCAAGAAATGGCTTTGAAAGAATGGAGTACTCAATTGTTAAAATGGAATAATTAAATCGTCACCTTCAGTCACTTATTTGTAATTTTTCTATGTGATTTTTACTATTTTATAATATAATATTAATTTATATATTAGTTAAAATATATAAGTTATAATAGAATCTTGGATTTAGTGATAAAATATGGGATATAAAACAATTTCACTCTCAGATGAGGCATATAATGTATTAAAAACCAAAAAATTTAAAGGCGAGTCGTTTAACGACTTAATATTAAGATTATTGTCCGAACCTGAACAAAAAGATATCTTGAAGCTAAAAGGAAATTGGAAGGGCTCAACCGAAGAAGTAGAAAATATTTTAGACTTGATCTATAAAAATAGAGGGAAAGCAAGAATACCAAGGTAATACGAAATATGGTATTGTTAGATACGGATATTTTAATTGGTTTCTTAAGAAATAATAAAGAAGCAGTTAGTAAGATATCAAAGCTTCTAGCTAAACACGTTATTCTTTTTACAACTTCAATAAATACAGCTGAATTATATTTTGGAGCATATTTATCTGAAAAATCTCAAGAAAATCTAGAAGCAGTAGAAAAATTAGCCAAAACAATAAATATAATTCCATTCGAATTTATTCATAGTAAAATTTACGGAGAAGTAAGATCAGATTTACAGAAAAAAGGAGAGCTAATAAATGAATTGGACATCTTTATTGCGACTATAGCGATAGAAAAAGATCTCCCGATTATTACCAGAAATACGAAACATTTTGATAGAATTATGAAATTGAAAGTCAATACTTGGTAATTTAACGATTTTCAGCTTAGGTTTCTTGGATAAATTTCCATATTATTCTATTGGTTTCTTCAGCGGCCTCAATGTTAAACGCGTGGCTTGCTCCAGGAATGATCTCCAATTTAGAATTCGGAATCTCTTCAAGCATAGATTGTATCATTCCAGGCATTGCCATTTTATCTTTTGAACCAGAAAGGATTAGCGTAGGTTGAATAATATCTTTTATTGAATTTCTCATATCAAAATTCCTTAAAGCTTCATTTTGGTTGATATAATCCTTATAGAGAGGAGGATCCACTAGCTGAGAACAAAAGTTCATGTCTTTGCAAATTTCATCGAAAAATTCTCTATCGTTCTCTAATCTTTTTTTAAACGCTCTGGAATAAATAAGAGGAAACCAATACTTTACCCTTTGCTCTAAATCTAAGTCCTTTAATAAATTATATGTGAGTAGATTTTGATCGCTCGTTTTTGGCGGGTAATAACTGGTAGGAACGCATAAAATCAGAGTTTTTACTATCTTAGGATATTTCAGGGCAAATTTCTGAGAAATCATTGCACCCATACTTGATCCACATAAGTGGATACCTTCCTTTATACCAAGATAATCAAGTAAACTTTTAAGATCTTCAACAAGCAGCTCCATCGTATATGGAAAGTCTGGGCGAGAAGATTTCCCGACTCCGCGGTTGTCAAACGCAACTACATTCAT
Source organism: Promethearchaeota archaeon (assembly GCA_030606095.1). GTDB lineage: Archaea > Asgardarchaeota > Lokiarchaeia > Sigyniarchaeales > SOKP01 > SOKP01. The sequence goes on from JAUWHC010000435.1 coordinate 1,664, forward strand.
TTTTTCCCTGAAAAAATCAATCTGATAATTCCACATTTGTAGCTTCGTGAAGGTGCCACTTATAAAAACTAAAGGCTCTCCGCTTCCTTCCATTATATAGTTTATTTCAATATCATTATACGAAAAAAAAGGCATTTTATTCACCGTTTTCTAATATTTATACTAATAAAATCAAATATAAAAAATTTTAATAAATTATCTGCCCTCTGAGGTAGCTTTTCCCATTGAAAGGGGCTTCTCAAACATATTCTGGTAAATCTCGTTTGCCCTACGCTCTATTATTTCTCTTCTCTGAACCTTACTTCTCTTGGAATTATGATATCTGTCCATAGCAATCTTTCGCCACTTCTTTTTCCACGCTGGGAACCCCGTTTTAACGTAGCGCTCCCGATTCGGGAAGTCTCGACATACCCAGTTAAACAAGAGAAAGTACCTCTGGATGCCTGATTCCACCGTAAGATTGTTCGATCTCACGCCTAATTTTCTGAGATGTTGAATAAATCTACCCTCCACAGCGTTCTGGAGCTCTCCTTCGACAATTGCCGGCTCGTAATATATCTTGTTCTCGTCAAAATATTCTCTGACAAGATCAAAACAATTACCCCGACATATGAGTATTCTATCACCCTCATTGTGATTGAGCGCTCTAAGAGCCTTGATAACTACCTTTAGAATGCGTTTCTTCGGTTGATCTTCTCCCTTGTTTTCTTCGTTATAGAGAATAACAGGAACCGATTGAAAAATAGTCTTTCCCGTGCTCGTGTCTCGAAACCCAATAAAGGCATCTCCGACAAGATCACCCGTCCCAGCATCGTCAATTTCTATTGTTCTTCCCTTCCACTCGCTGGGATTTATAGTGGATTGGCACGACTC
>JAUWHC010000428.1 GCA_030606095.1 Promethearchaeota archaeon
TTAGAAGCTGATAACGAAAAAATAAGAGAATTCGAAAACAAATTAGAAACTGCCGCGAAGAAATTAGAGGACTTAGAACCGAAAGTCGGGAGTTTAAAGGAAGACTATGAACAAAAAGAAAGAGAGCTCGAGGGCGTTAAAAAAGATCTACAGCAAACAATTTCAGACAAATATGTTGAGATTGAAAGTTTGAAAAACGAATTGATAGACCAGATTAACAGTAAGGAAAATCAAATAATAGAAGCTAAAAATGAACTTGAAGCGAAGAATAAAGAAGTAGAAGCAATTAAACTCAAAATAAAATCTTTAGAGGATTATATTGAAGAATCTAAAGGTGCGCCCCAGATTATCGAGGGAATCAAAGAACTTATGGCACACAAAGGCTTCCTTTCAGACAAAGAGTTAGAAGATATTTTAGATAAACATCAGGAATAAAAACTAATCTCTTTTATTTATTAATTTCTCTGGTAAATATTCTCTGTGAAAATTCATTTTCGCAAGAAATTGCTATAACAATCGTAATTACTTCATCAATTCTCGAGGAGATATAATAAAAATGGTTTACTTAGTCTTATTACAAACGATATCGTCAGAAGAATTTTATGTCCTATTTTTTAAAATTATAGTATCATTTTTCTGTGGTTTCGTTATTGGGATCGAACGAACAAGAGTCAGCGCCCAGTATGGAGCACGGGATCACATCTTTTTTTCTATGATTTCTACTTCTTTAATTATATTGCACGACAAGTTTTTACCTGCATCAGAGGGCTTTACATTAATTATAATGTTTTTTGGAGGAATGATAGTTTTTCTATTGATTGGAAGCGTTTATAGATTGTTTCGCGAAAACGATCCGGGTTATACTACTACACTGTCAATGATATTAGCGATGGTCGTTGGAACGATATGTTATTACAATGAATCCTTTGCCATTGTCATTTCCGTAATATTTTTAATTATTCTTTCCACGAAAAAGCAATTTCATAAAATACGAAAATTAAAAGATGTTGAATGGACAGGAACAGTTGAATTTATAGCAATCGTAGTTTTGCTTTACATTTTGATTCCAGACGATTTTCTGGTTTTTGAAATTAGTATTAAGCCAATAGTATTAGTTTTCATTATAATTTTAGCTGTAAAATATTTTAGTTACTTCATACTAAGGAGTACAACTGAGAAAAATCTATATTATATTTCTTTTTTGGGAGGCTTTGCTCATAGTGAAGCTACAACTGTTGAATTAGCTGAAGCTGGCGCATCGTCCTCAGCTGTTTGGCTCGTAATTCAGACTATGCTAATTAGAATGATAATCGTTTTAATGATTACTCCTACTCTACTTTTTTATGCCTCGTTCCCAATTCTAGTTACATCTTTTATTGGGTTAATCGGGTCATTTTTAGTATTAAGAAAAAAAGAAACTCAATTGACTTTAGATAAAATCAAAAACCCTCTTTCAATTAAAAGCGCTTTAATCTTTTCGGGAACATATTTAATTGGTTTAATAATAACGATCGTTTTAAGTTTTTTTGAAATAAATATTCTTACTTATTACATTATTGTGTTTGTGATCGGGTTTCTTTCCGGCGGTGCGTCCTCTATGTTTGTAGCAACAGCATTTTATAAATCATTAATTAACGAAGGGAATGCTCTATTGATGCTAACCATCGGTTTATCGGCTGCGATAATGAATAAGATCTTCTACTCAACTCAAGCATTGAAGGAAGACAAAAATAAAAAAGTATATATCACTCATCTCGTCTTTTACATCATCATAACTATTTTTCTGTTAGTCACGATGACCTTTTTAACAATAATTACATCCAATCTATCAATCTTCTGAAGAGAAAGATAATAGTCAAATGATTAGATAATGGTTAAACTCACTTGGGAAAATAAACCAAATATTTCTGAAAATATCAAGGAATTAAAAATTAGATATCTCAACTATTTTAAAACCGTGGACTTGGGAATTGGAGATTTTCAAGGTAATAATTGGAAAAACATGCTATTTTGGGGGGAAAACCTCAATGTGCTTCATTATTTAACGAATAATTTCTCTGGAAAGATCGATTTAATTTACGTTGATCCTCCCTTTTTCTCAGGAACGAATTACAAAATCAATATCGAAGAAGATGGGAATCAATACGATTCAATTGCTTATTTTGATCATTGGAATAAAGATATTGATTCTTATTTAACTATGCTATTTGAGAGAATCTCTTTATTTAAAAAACTTCTTTCTAATACAGGCTTAATCTTTATTCATTTAGACTGGCATGTGTGTCATTATATTAAAGTTCTCTTAGATGAAACTTTTGGGAAGAATCGATTCATTAATGAAATTATCTGGTACTATTACAATAAATATTCCGCTGGAAAAAAGAATCTTCCACGGGCACACGATAATATTTTAGTTTATTCTAAATCATCGAATTTTACTTTTAATGAAGAAAGAATCCCCCGTAAAAAACCAATAAAGCAGTTAAAAAGAGTTATGGTTGATGGCGTTTTAAAGAATGCAAAAGACGAGAAGGGACATGTTATTTATAGGGTTGTAAAAGATAAAAAAATGGACGATGTGTGGAAAATACCATGTATGCAACCCGCTTCAAAGGAGTGGACAGGGTTTCCTACGCAAAAACACCAC
>JAUWHC010000269.1 GCA_030606095.1 Promethearchaeota archaeon
ATTGAAAAGCGATTTTAAAAAGTTTGGATTTAGAATATTCACAAGTATATAATATTTCTAAAAACCTAATCAAACTTGGCTTCATTAGCTTATCTTAATATTAATATTTAAAGATTTCAAAAATCCAAGCTCGCCCGCCCGCTTTTTCAATAGCTCGAGCGACTTCCTCTTGCTTTCCAGGAGCGATCGCGAGCATACAGCCTCCACCGCCAGCACCCATTTGTTTTGCTCCAAAAGCACCAGCATTTTTAGCTGCTTTACATAATTTCAATATTTTTTCTGTTGCTGTTTTTAGGATAATTTCTTGTTCTTGCTGAATATCCATGTACATTCCAAACTTTTTAAAATCGCTTTTCAATAATGCTTGTTTGCCTTGATTCACACAATCTTCAATTATCTTAAAGGCATTTAATGTTGAAGAATCTCTTTCTCTGATTTGTTTTTTTACTCTATTTAATACTGATACCGCTCTTCTTTCTTCAATTGAATCCCCTACAACGATTGGTAGATAACTAATATCTAGCTGTTCAACGCTAGGATTTTCATTAGTATGAATAAATGTTATACCACCATGAGCTATACTATATTGATCCATTCTTCCACATTGAATGCCTAAATCGTGATTTTCTCCCAAATATGCAAGTTCAGCGATTTCATTATTAGAAAGGTTAAAAGAAAAAGCTTCGCTCATTGTTCGTAAAAATCCTACGGATATTGCTGCCGATGTAGATAACCCTACGCCTATAGGAATATCAGATTTAACTTCTAAAACAAACCCATGTGTAATCTTTTCTTTCAACCGTTCATACAAAACACTCCAATAACCTAAATCATTATCTCTTGGAGGTGAATCACCTAAATTAAATCTAATTCTTTCTTTCGTATCATGGCTATAAAATTCAATTATGGCGTCAGACCTAGCTATATAATTGAACCTCATCATTAAGTTTATTGCCATAGCTATAACAGGTTTTCCCAAAAGATCAACCTTATCCCCCATCAAGCAAATTCTTCCTGGGATTTCGATTTCTAGACTTATCGTGTCTTCCATTTTTAAAACAAACTTATATTAATTAAGTATAGATAAATTTTAACAAAAAGATGTTAAATCAAATACTGTAGTAATAACAAAATAAAGAATTATTTCTGAACTCTCTTCTGGTGTTGCTTTTTCCTTTTTTTCTCTTTTTCTTCGATTTCTTCTTCGAGTTGTTTTAATCCGGGTTCGTCCTTCCCTTCAAATTTGAATGCTCCAACAAGTTTGCTTTCTTGTTTTTCTCCTGATTTGCTTATTTTTTCGAATGTAATCATAACTGGTTTATCTTGGTTTATAGCCATATTGATAAAATTTATGAAACCAGAATGTTTACTTGGAGCTATATTGAATTTAATAGACACTTCTTTGTCCTTTTTAGTTGTAGTCTTCAGTATAAGTCGTAATTTCAATTATTGTCACGTATTTTTTTTTATTGTATAATTGTATAATTATTTTAAATTCTTTAAAATTATTAGATTAAAAAAATTATAAATATTAAAATTAAGTATTATTTATAAATAAAAAGAATTTCGAGAGGTCATAATGTCCACTAATCTTTTTCCTTACAAATATCTAAAGAAGCCATGGTGTCAAGCAGACGAGATTAATGACGGCAATGTTGTTGTTATCGTAGATACTTCACAAGAAACAATTTGGTTTCACACGGGGAATAAAAGTACGACAAGAAATCGTGGCGATGCTCGAGCTTTATTAATTGATTTTAGCGAAAAAAAAAAGTAGGTCTAAGAGTTATGGCTTCAAAATTTCGGCTTCGTAGAATATTTCGACCCTTTATTGAATTATTAGCGAGGGGATTAGGCAAAATTGGCGTGAACCCTAATTTAGCAACGATCATAATGCTATGTTTTTCCATTTTAAGTTTTTTTGCTCTTGTGTTTTTTTTTAATTTATTTTTTTTCTCAATATTTGTATTTTTAGTGGGTATTTTTGATGGCGTTGATGGGGCAATCGCTAGGATAAAGAATAGAGCAACAACTTTTGGAGGTTTCTTTGACTCAGTTATGGATAGAACGAGCGAATTTGTTATTTTTTTTGCTCTTTTGTTTTATTGCTGGAATTCTATATTATGGGGATTTTTTGATATGAAAATAATTATTATTATTTCTTTTTTAAGTTCGATAATGATAAGTTATCTAAGAGCTAGAGCAGAAACTTTTTACAAAGGAGATTTTGATTGTGGATTAATGGCTAGATCAGAACGGCTATTTTATTTGTTTATTACTATGTTAATCGCGAATTTTTATGGATTCGTTAACGAGTTTTTATTTCTTTTTATGATCTTAGTAATAGCTACTGCTTACTTTAGATATATTAAAATTAAGAAACTTATAAGAAATTTCGAAAAAGGAAATTAAAAAGTGACCTTATTTTACAATTTAAATAAATTCTATTGTATTTCTATCTGTTCTTGATTAATTCAATTATTAACTTGTCCCCATCTTTTAAATTATAATAATCTCTTAAATAAGGCTTCGCTAAGATCTCTATTATGTTTTTATCGTGATGAGTTCTTTTTATGTCTAATATAGCCGCTTTTCGGCGATTATTTTTATCATCCATTCGGGAGATGTACACATCGTAGCATTTAACAACCCCGTATTCTCTACTTTGATCTTTAAACCCCTCAATTATAACTGGTGATATATTTTGTAGCTTTTCACGTAAAATTGTGTTTGTAGTATCAGTTAATAATAAATTTAACGTACCTATATAAGGGTCGAAGCCTAACTTTTTTTTAAATTGATCGTAATAGCCTTTAATGGCAACATAATATCCCCCTTCGTGCATACCCTCTACTACTTCGCCAACGATCAAAATTGACTCAAGGAGAGATTTCAGATTTTTATAAACTGTAAGCATAACATTAGTTCCTTCTTTAGTTATTGATATCGTTTGTGATTTACCATCAGTTTTTCTTTTGATCCAATTTAATTCAATTAACGCGTTAATTCTCCGACTCCCTGATTGTTGACTTAATCCTAATATTTCACCAAATTTAATAGTGCTTATAGTAATTTTACGCTTATTCTTTGTTAATTGACAAAGTTGATAAAGAGCAAACCAATTACCATAATTTTCCTGGGAGATTTCTTCTTCAGCCAATAGTCCACCAATAAGTTTATTATTTAAATTGTTCTACAATTTTCTTTTTAATAAGAGAAGAAGAGTGTAGTTTATATTTATCATAATAAGTATCTAACCTTTTAACTGTTATGTGGGTCAGTCCTTTTTCTATTAATTCTCGCTTTAGTATTTCAAGATCGTATTTTTGATCTGGCCCCAAGAGAATGATGTCCGGATTTATTTCTCCAACAGTCTTAAGCGTATCATTATCAGATCTTCCTAATCTAGCTTCTTTTACATTTTTTATATTTTTTATTACTTCTAATCTCTGGTCCTCAGGTACTATTATTTGATAATTTTTAAATTTCTCTGCGTTTTTATCTGTAGATACTATGACATAGACATCACCCATTTTAGCAGCTTCTTGGATTAAGTATAAATGTCCTGGATGGAGCAGATCAAAAGTCCCGGCAATAAGTACTTTTTTAACGATTTTTTTCATCTCGATTTAATGTATTCAGTTAAATTTTTAAAAACTATGGAGATTTAAGACTTTTTTCCATACATCTTTTTAAATCATTCATTTGAAGGGAGATTGAAACGTCTCCTCTAGTTTTCTCTATTATACTTCTCGCTACATCTGTTTTGTGCCTTAAATCTTGAGTTAATCCAGAGGGGTAATCAATCGAAAATAATTGCGTGTAAATATCATCCATACTTTCTAAAACATAGTTTAGATCGTCTATAATAGAATTTCTAATATTATCTAACGCGTATCTTCGTAATTCTCCGATTACATCAGCAAGCCCTAAAGCATAATTTAAAGGGGTAATGTTTAATTCGCTAGGCAATGGAAGAGCTTCTTTTGAAATAATCGAATAAAACGCAACAGCTTCTGCGTATTCTTGTTCTGCAGTTTTTAAATACTTGAATAAAACGCCTGGATTATTTTTTACCAATAATAATAATTCTTTATGGTTTTGTTTTATATTTGAAACTTTTTCGCGATATTGGTTAAATTCTTTTCGATGTATATGTTTTATTGCAATACTACATTCCCGAATTAACCTTCTCGACATTTTGAGTATTTCTTCTCTATCTTGATCTAATTTATCCAATGTATCAGTTAATTCTGAGAAAATATTTTTTAGCCTCATTCTTATAAATAAATATTTTAGTAATAGTTAATTTCAATTTTAATAGTTAATTATCAAAAGGAAGAAAAATATTTAGAATTTTTGATATAATCATGAAAATTTTATTAATTCACTCTGATGGGGTAGAAGTTATAAAAAATAAAGTAGCCACAAGCAATCCACAAGATTTTCCCGAAGATGTAATTAAAATGGAGGGCTTAATTCTAGTAGCTTATGTATCTGTAGAAGATCAAGATACATACGATACAGATTTGATTTCCAAACAAGGTGCTCAAGTAATAGAAGACGCAATAATTCAAATAAC
>JAUWHC010000033.1 GCA_030606095.1 Promethearchaeota archaeon
AAGGAATAAGTTATAGCCTTAACTTCAATTCCTATTTCGTGCTTATCCAAATCGAATTTTTCACCTTTTAGAGTAGCCTGCAACTTGTAATTATCGTTGAATTTTTCAATTTTACTTACATAGATTTGACTAAAAACAAGCTCCTCTACATCAAAAATGTATAAAAATTCAGAGAGAAAATCAAATAAAAGGGCTTCTTTATCCTCAGCTTTAATTGTTATTTTTTTTTCGATTTTAGGAGTTATTTTTTTTAAGTCTGGCGTTATAGTTGCCATTAAACTATAAGCAGTTTGCGAAAAGGCTTCTTCTAATGATGGTCCCCAACTTCTTACCTGAACATCTGCAGTATGGTCTCTAAACTCAAACCCGGCTTTTTTCATACGAATCTTATTATTTTCAGTATAGATTTACTATAAATAGTCTCGTTTAAAATTAAACCTTTTGTTGTTTGATTTAATTTTCCTATGAGTTTAAAATAATAGGTCTGAAATTGTAATTATATGTTGAGTACAATTCAAAGTATGTTTATTGATAACTTACTTCTTTATCAAAAATTGGATATGAAAAAAAAATTTTCTAACAAAGAACTTTTGCTCTTTCTCTTCTTCCATGATATAACCAGAATTTTTCCCAAAAACATTATTATCATTAAAGATATTGTGTTTTTCTTCCTTGATAACGAAAATTATTTTGAAGCGAAAATGAAATTGCCATATCTTCGAAAGAAATTTCAGCACAGAAGAATTGTGCTTGTTCGGGAAGAAAATATATTAGTTAACTTGATTTTTGGTTTTTTTCCTGATCCGTATATTCATAAATTAAGAATAGAAAGAAATATTTACACTGGAAAAATAGAAATTATTGTGGGATTTCTTTCTTACGAAGAACGAGGAATTGCAATAGGTTGTAATGGCGATTATATTAAAGCTGTGAACGAAATCTTCGATACTCAGATTAAGTTTGCGGAATATCAAGGATTTCCGGTAAGAATAAAATGTGAAGTAGTTAAGTTGTAAATAAAATTACCAAGGAACATCTTTTAGTTTTATTAGATAAGCAATTGTATTAGCAATAAAACTAACAGACGGAGTTAGAATTAGAAGAAAAATTATAATATTAATATCCGGGATAAAATAAAAACCCGGAAAAAATAAAGCAGGTATTGAGGCAAAAATAATAGCCCCTACAACAAAATCTAATTGATCTACAACCCAAAAAGGGGCGCCACTTTTAATGTCAAATCTTCTTTTAAGAAAGGATCCTGCTATGTCTCCAAATGCAGCACCGTACGAGCAAAAAACTATTCTAAAGCCAAGCATCAATATCCCTATTGGATATTGATTTAAAGGCCCACCTATAAAATAATACTGATAATAAGAAAATTTAGAGTACAATTTATAAACCCCCAATGTTGTTCCCGTTATTGGGATCTCTTGTATAGCGGGCCAAAGTACTATAAATAGCAAAAACAATGCGCAACTTAATGGAATACCAATGAATAACGGTCCTTTAATAAGTCCAGAAACGGTTTTATGATCTCCTAGGATTCTTCGTCCATCACGCCAATTTTTTCCACGATCTAAAGGTTTTCCACCACCAACGATGACCATTCCAGCATTCGAGAAATATGCGGGGACAATAAAAAGCATGCTAAATATAAGGGTCGCCACCCAATCAGACCATGCAAATAGTATGGAAATAATTAAAAAGTTTAAAAAGAGTAAGCTCATAAAAAATACAGCTAAAATTTTTGCAAGTTTTATATTTCTTCTCTTGTTATCTCCCTTATCATTATGTGTCGACATTATCATTCCTATAAATAAAAAATTAGATTGAATAATTTTTAATCAAAATTAAATTTTAGTAAATATAATCAAATATACTAAACCCTTAATAATATTGCTCCTTAAATAATTATCTTTTAAAGTTCCGACAATAATATTATAAATTATTGCTTAGATTGTTGCAAATCGAATAAAATGAGAAAAATGTATTAAAGCTTTAACATTTTATCAATAATTTTTCGATTAATAATTAAGTTTAAATATTGTGGAATCGAAATATTTTATTATGCGATGTTTCGAGTGGAAATTATATACATGGTTGGATTAAATGTTGACGAATCAAAATGATAATAAAATATTTTCTTTTAATATTGATAAATTTTATCAAAACTACTTAAAAAGTCCAAATCTTTTTAGGAAGCGTGAGGCTCTCGAACCTTCATTCATTCCTGATGAATTACCACATCGGAACTCTGAGATTGAAAAGATTGCGGGTATAACTGCGTGTGCTTTAAAAGGGGATGTTCCACCCAATTTCTTATGTTATGGGATGACTGGAACGGGTAAAACTGCCACTGTTCGTTATGTTTCGCAGAAATTAGCCCAACATTGCACCAACAATCCTCCTTGGTGGATATATATCAATTGTACTGTAGTCTCAACGCCTTATAGAATTCTAGCTCATATCTATAACACAATTGTCGGAAGAGAAAAAATCCCAGCAACGGGTTTGCCTAAAGATGTTATTCTCAAAAAATTGCTTGGTTTATTGGATCAAAAAGTCCAAAATAGCGTTTGCTTTCTTGTTTTAGATGAAATCGATATCTTAATAGAGAAAAAAGGAGGAAATGAAATTCTTTATACTTTAACTAGACTTAATGAAAGTTTAGATTTATGTAGAACAAGTGTTATTGGAATCTCTAATAAACTAAAGTTTATGGAATATTTAGATTCAAGAGTTACATCGAATTTAGATGAAGAAGAACCGATTGTTTTTCACCCTTATAATGCAACCGAATTGGCAGACATTCTAAAACAAAGATCAAAGATTGCATTTCATGAAGGTATTATCGAAGAAGGGGTAATAAAGTTGTGTGCAGGGCTCGCTGCAAGGGAACATGGAGATGCAAGAAAAGCACTACAATTACTTAGAAAAGCAGGAGAGATAGCAGAAAGAAATCAAAATAAAAAAATTTTAGAAAAACATGTAGAAAATGCCCAAAAAGATATTGATAAGGATCACATCGTTGAATATATACTATCAATGCCACTTCAAGCTCAATTAACGTTAACAGCTATTTATTTATTATCTAAATATACCCGAGGACATATAATAACTTCGGGAGACATTTACGAAGTTCATTCAGAACTTACAAATAAAATTCCAGGCGTGAAACAGTTAACTCATAGAAGGATAAGTGATTATATTAATGAGTTAGCATTATCAGGTTTAATTACTGCCAACACGAGGTCTATGGGACATTATGGGCGTACTAAAATAATAAATCTCGATATAGAAAGTGAGTTAGTAGAACGGGTTTTATCTCAAATTAAGAAAATACAGGATTATAAATTGTTAAATTACAAACCTATTTTACTTCAAACTGATAAAGTCAGAGTAAAGAATATTGTTTTTAAAAAGTTAATTTAACTCAAAAAATCCCAATTATTAATTTCACTAGTAATTCTTTCAAGAAAAAATGAAGCCGATTTTTCATTTTTTTTCTTTAAAAGTAAAAATAACTTAGCTAAATGTTTACAGAATTTTTTGTTTTTAGCTCTATTAGTTTGGAAATCATGGCAATTATGTTTAATGAATTTATCATTTATGGATATTTCGATATGATATGGAGCATCACTAGAGCCTTTAACTTCAGCTTTAATGATCTTACTCTTAGGATCGAATTTAATTATATTAAACGCACTATCTGATACGGTGACTGCTCTGTTTATAGTTCCTTTATCTAAAAACGCTTTTAATAGGGTATTAAACTTATTTACATTATTTTTATCAAAGTTATCTATTTCTTGTGTTTCCTTTTTGAAAGATTCGATTTTTTTTAAAATTTGAGCTTTTCTTTTTATGTGCCAATTCTTTAATTTTTGTTCTAAATTGGGTGATAACTTAACCATATTGTTAGGGGCTTCTATTAAAAAATTATTGTCAACAACCTTTTGTATGAATTGACTTGCGCCGTTAGGTGAAAAAAGAGATAATTCAAACGATAATTCGTATAATAAGTCACGTAGAGATATAGAGGGGAGCTCAATAATTTTCCAAATATATAAAACCATCTCAGAATCGTTTTTTCTTGGGATTGCAAAGTTCACTTAAATCTACCTATTTTTTTTTTTTAACAACTAATCAATTTTTTTAAAATCTAATGAAAAGAAGTTTAATGTATCTAATTCAACAATGGGTACTATTCCTGGAGTAGGTGTTATTCCAAAACTTCTCATATAATCAGTTTGAGCTTGAAAGCATCCTGAATTAACCAATGTCACGTTCCTATATTTTCCAGTCCCGTTAATATGTACATGACCTGTATGAAAAATGTCAGGAATCTTATCTAATAAAAGTAGATCCTTTTTAATAGGAGCCAATTGGGTTTTTTCTCCAAAAACTGGCGCGAGATGTCTACAAATAAGAAATTCTTTCATGGTTTCAATAGGATCGCTGATATCTAAATCGTGGATTAACATATTCATGTCATGCATACTCTCCCCATGATATATAAGAGTATTAACATTATGAGTTTTTATTAAAGAGGGGTTGCCCAAGCATTTTATTCCCAAATTAATTAAATCTTCACAATATTTTTTTGGTACAGCGGGTAGAGGTAATGCGTTTCTTACCGGTTCGTGATTTCCAGATACATAAAAAATTTTAATATAATCTGGAATTTCTGAAAGTAAATCTGATGCTTTTTTAAATTGTTTATATATATCTGTTATAATTAAATCTTTTTGTTGGTTTGGATAAACTCCGATGCCATCAACTAAATCACCGTTAATAACGATGTATTTTATTTTTCCCGCAATATCTCTTAAATGTTTATTATTACTTTTACCGTTTAAAAAATTTAGAAATTTTTTAAATAACCCTTCTTCAAATTCTTTACTACCAATATGAAGATCCGAAATTAACGCGATAGATAAAGGATCTGGGGATGAGTTTGGTTGAAAATTAGTCGGAATATCGATTTTTGAAATGGAATTAGCAAAAATTATCCCCTTTCTACCTTTTTCACCAGGATTAAAGGTTCCCTTGACAAACAACATCTGATCTTTGATAGTTCTTTCAAGAATTTTGATATAATCCAAGTTATCAGAGTTGTTTTGAATCAAAACACTAATTATACCTGTTAAATCCTCCAAAGTTAATAAAAAATTTCCCTTTTTTGTTAAATGAATGTTATTTACTAAACCTATTGTAGAGATTTCAACGCTATTCGATAACCTAAAAATATTATTAATATTAGTTGCTGAATTTACTTCTGGTCTTCTTCTAATGAGTTTTCGAAGTTGGTTAAATTTATCGAGCGTTAATTCGTAAAAGTCATCGTACTTTCCATTCGTGTGCATATTACCAGTTGGATCTTTTAAAATTTCGAAAATAAAATCATAATCCTTTGCTACTGGTTTAAAAATAAAAGTTGATTTGGTGGTTTCGTGTGTTTTGGCTTTAATTTTCTTCTTTGCGGGTATTTTTTCTAATTGAGTATATGTTGGAGTAGACTGAGTTCTATCTTCAGTTTTCGAAGTTTTGATTAGGGTTTTAGAGGATATTGATGTAACTTTGTCGTTAAACAATTTAGTAACTGGTTTGCTTGATGATTTGATAACATCTTTTGTGTCTATGGATTTCACATCCATAGAGTGAGAATTAGATCTGGAAATTATTCGCTTTAATGCCCTTTGTATTTCTTCGTTTGAAATTTGTTTTAAAACGGTTTCTGTTAAATGATTTTTAAAAGTTGGGATAAAACTAGTTTCTTTAATAATAATATTTAAGTTTTTCATGGGATTATCGAGATTTACTATCCAGTCTAACATTGTAGGAGTAATGTTAATTCCTGAGTTTACCAACTTATCTATGATAACCCGTTTCTGCTCAGATATTTCGTTTTTCAAATCCTTTTCTTCCAAAATAGAATTATTATAATTATGATGGGATTAAGTTAAAATGTTTGTTATTAAAGAAAAAACAAATTTTGTTTTAAATATTAGGAGGGCTATATTAATTCTCATAATATCATTATAAATTGGAAATCTCTTCTAATTAAAATAACATAATTCAATCAGCCTATTAATAAAACAATTTATTTTGAAAGTTAATAATTAGAATAATATATCCCATTTTTCTACATTGAGATTATTAAAGTAATTTTAAGGTGTATATATTTTATGGTAGAAATGAGTAAGGAAATGGAAGCGTATTTTTCACAAATACAAAATGATGTAGATAAATGTTACGAGATTGCAGATAATGCTCGTCAAAAAGGATTAGACCCTGAACTTTTCGTAGAATCGCCCCAAGCTAAAGATTTAGCTGGAAGGGTTGAAAAGCTCGTAGGACCAGAAGGTGTAGCTGAAGTAATAAGAGATTTAAAAGATCAAGGTAAAACTGACGATGAGATAGTGTTTCAAGTAGTTTCTGACATCCTTGACCAGAAAATAGGGAAGATTACATCATTAGAGGCTAGGGTTGAGAGAGCCATTCGAGTTGGGCTCGCTATAAAAACGATGGGCGTCGTTAGCGCTCCACTTGAAGGAATATCTAAAATTTTAGTTCGAGAAGATCGCCAACATAACAAATATTTATCTTTATATTTTGCAGGTCCTATTAGAGCAGCAGGAGGAACAACAGCTGCGTTATGTGTTTTAATCGCAGATTATGTAAGAAAAAAATCAAATATTCCAAAGTATGAAGCGACTGAGGGAGAAATTGGGAGATATGTTGAAGAGGTCAAGCTTTATGATAGAAGAGTTCATTTACAATATCCTTCCTCAAATGATGAAATACGATTTGCTGTAGAACATTTACCAGTGGAAATTAATGGGGATCCTACTGAAGATGAAGAAGTTTCTGCTTTTCGAAAATTACCTAGAATAGAAACGAATAATATAAGGGGGGGTGCATGTTTAGTTTTAAATGACGGGATACTTCTTAAGGCACCAAAACTTCTAAAAATAGCAAAAAATATGAACTTAGAAGGTTGGGATTGGTTAGCACAATTAAAAAAGATTTCTCAAAGGGATGAGAAAACAGAAAAGTTAGATAAAAAAAATAAAGAAGAAAATTTCGTAATTCCACCTAATTCAAAATATGTTTCTGATATTATCGCTGGAAGAGCTGTATTTAGCCATCCTTCTAGAATTGGGGGGCACAGAATTCGATATGGGAGATCTCGTAATACAGGATTAGCTGCTGCTGGCTTACATCCCGCAACAATGGTGGTATTAGATAATTTTATAGCAATTGGAACACAATTGAGAATTGAGAGACCGGGAAAAAGTGCCAGTATATGTCCTGTCAGTTCTATAGAACCCCCCATCGTAAAGCTTAAAAATGGAAACGTAATAAGGATTTCAAATGTAAAAATAGCAAAAGAAGCGTTTCCAAATATTGAAAAAATCTTGTTTTTAGGTGATATTCTCTTTGGCTTTGGTGAATTTGCCGAAAATAATCATAGATTGGTTCCATCTGGTTATGTAGAAGAATGGTGGGCGTTAGAGTTAGAGAAAGCAATAGAAGTTGAAGGAGAATTTAATTCGGAGATATATAAGTTTGTAAAAAACCCATTTAAAAATATTCCCTCTGCCAAGGAAGCTTTAACTCTGGCAAAAAATTATAATATACCGTTGCATCCATTTTATACTGATTTTTGGGGAAATCTCTCAATAAGCGAGTTACAAGTTCTAAGGGAAGCTTTAATTAATGGATTTGATGTCGTCAATAAAACAATCGAATTAAAAAATGATAAGGGATTGAAACAGATATTAGAAAAAGCATTTATTCTTCATGCTATTAAAGAAAGTAGCATCATTCTAAATAAGACTACAATTGAAATTTTTAAAACAATTTTCAATTTAGAAGATAAAAAAATCGTGGATATAGGTAAAGACGACGATATTTTCTTCTATTTCTCGAAGATCTCTCCTATAGTTATTAGAAATAAAGCGCCTTTTTTCATGGGTACTCGTATGGGTCGGCCTGAAAAATCTGAAAGAAAAAGCATGAAAGGCGTCCATACTTTATTTCCTCTCAGCGATAAAGTTGGAAACACGAGGTTGGTCAAGAAAGCAATTGAATTTGGAAAAGTGAAAATTGACCTTTGTAGAAAAAAATGCCCCAATTGCGGAACAGTCACTCCCTTTAATCTTTGTCCTAAATGTAGAACACATACAGAATTTCAGAAGATATGTCTCAACTGTAATAAAAAATTATACCCCAAAAATGAAGAAAAATGTCCTAAATGCGGTAGCAAATTAAAATTTTCTGCAGAAGCCGGTTTTAATATAAAAAATTATGTCAAATCTGTATTAAGTCCAATGAAAACAGCATTACCAAATAAATTTAAGGGTATTTTTGGATTAACTAATAAATTTAAAGTTCCAGAACCCCTTGAAAAGGGAATTCTTCGAGCTAAAAATGGTTTACTTGTATATAAAACTGCTGAAATTCGCTACGATGCTACTGATATTCCATTAACACATTTTAAACCAAAAGAGATAAAAACATCAATTAACCGATTAAAAGAATTAGGATATAAAAAAGATTATAAAGGGAAAGATTTAATTGATACAAATCAGATTTTAGAACTTAAAGTTCAAGATGTTATTCTCTCTGAAGATTGCGCAGACTATTTTATAAAACTTGCTAAATTTTTAGATGACGAATTGGAGTTCTTTTATGATATGAATAGGTTCTTTAATGTCCTAAGGAGAGAAGATCTCATTGGGCACTCAGTAGTAGGGCTCGCTCCTCATACTAGTGCGGGAATTGTTGGTAGGATTGTTGGTTTTACGTTAGCACGATCTATTTATGCCCATCCCTTTTGGCATGCCGCAAAGAGAAGAAACTGCGACGGAGACGAAGATGGTATTATGCTACTTTTAGATCCTTTATTAAATTTTTCGAGATATTATTTACCAAGTAAAATAGGAGGTAGAATGGACGCTACTTTAGTTATTTCTTCAATTTTGGACCCAAATGAAATAGATAGTGAGGCTCATAATATTGATACTCTTTTTAAGTATCCTTTAGAGTTTTATGTATCAACCCAAAAATTTAATATGCCCTCAGAAATAGAAGAAAAAATGAATTTAGTTAAAAATCGCTTAGGAACTTCAAACCAATATGAAAATCTTGGTTTTAACATACCAACAAAAGATATTAATGAGGGTCCCACGACCACATCATACAAAACTCATAAATCAATGGAAGAAAAAATTGATGCCCAATTACACCTCGCAAAGATCATTCAAGCGGTCAATGATAAAAAAGTCGCTGAGAAGATTTTATCTACACATTTCACTCCAGACATATTAGGAAATTTAAAAAAATTTGCTATACAGAGTTTTAGATGTGTAAAATGTAACGAAAAATTTAGACGCCCACCACTTTCAAATGCAGGAAAGTGTCCAAAATGTGGAAATAAAGTGATATTGACTGTTAATCGAGGAGGTATAGAAAAATATATCCCTAGAGCTATAAAAATTTGTAATAATTTTAATTTAGATAATTATACAGTTCAACGAATGGAACTTATAGAACAATATGTTGAAAGTCTTACCAATAATCCTAAAATTAAGCAACAACAGTTATCTAATTTCTTCTGAATAGAAATTTATTAAATCAATTGATCTTATTGCAGTATAACAAATATCTAAACACCCATTTAAATTCTGAGAAGAGCATTTGTCGGGAGTATCCCTAGATGAATGGATGTATTTAGAATCCTTGGGTGAATGAAAGCAAGCTACTTGAAACGAAGATTTAGTTTTTTTAGCAAAAGATCGAAATGATAAGTGATCTGTTTTAGGTCCTAATATTTTTTTACTTTTGATTATTGGTACATTCAATTCGATTGCAGTTTCTTCAAGTATTTCTTTTAAGTTAAAAATCCCATTCTGGCTTTTATAAGGTGTTGAATTCTCGTTTTCAAGGCCTATGTATGTCCCGACCATATCTATATTAATATTAAAAGATCTATCTAAATCATATTTTTTACTTAAATAACTACGATGCCTTTTACAGAAACTTTTAGATCCTTTTAAACCCCATTCTTCAGCACCACTCCATAAAAAAATTATATCATAATTTTCAAGAGGGTTTTTTTTAAATAATTTTATAAGTTCAATTAAAATAGAAACTCCACTAGCATTATCAATCGATCCTTTGGATTTATTATTATCATATACAAGTAAAAAAATTGTAACAGTTATAGCAAATTCAACTAATGTAAATATAATTATTAATTGATAAGTTTCTGCTGATTTTTCACCAAATATAAAAATATTTGCGATAATAAAAGCAAAAAGAACATACGGAAAAATAATCATTTTAAATAAAAAGAAGAATATTTTCTGTAATCCATAAGGGAGATTGGACGAAAATGTGTCATAATGAGCGGAAAAAATTACCACTGCTCGATTCTGATTTTTCTTCCTAGTTTTGATTTTTGCTACTACATTTTTTGAGTCCTCCTTTTCTACTAAGGAAAAATTACGAGTCCTATGAAAAAGATACTTTATAGAGAAATAGGCAAATATAATTAATAATAAACGAAAAACTAACAGATAGCAAAATGTGATAATATAGGTTAATCTCATGAAATATCTTTTGGCTCCCGTAAAAGAAAAATACTCCATTCGAGATTTAATATTCTCCTTATATAGCTCATTTTGAATATACAATGCAGCTTTTGTTTCTCTCACAGAAGAAAGCGATCTATTAAAAGCTAAAGAGTTAACATGATCTATTGGTGTTTTTAGATGTTCTAATTTTGAGCTTAAAATGGTATTCATAAATTTCTCAATACTTGTCAACTTTTTAATATATGTTTTATAATTTTAAGATTTTCAATTTATTTTTTTTCTAATAAGAAGATTCACTTAAAATGTAATGCAGGAGGAGGGATTCGAACCCTCGAACTCCTATGAGACTAGAGCCTCGGTCTAGCACCGTTGACCAGGCTTGGCAACTCCTGCGAAGTTTTTAAATAAAATCAGATAATTTTTTACTTCAAATTTCTATAACTTAATAGCATTAAAGAGTAGAAATATTAAAAAATTTTATTATTTACTTTCTCTATTAATTTAATAACAAAACTAATAGGATTCTGATCATAATAATTTAAATTAACAATTAGATGAAGGACTTTATTTTTAATAAAATTTTTATTCAAAAGTTTTAACTATTTTTATATAATTTGTTTATTTAAAATTTGATTTAGCAAAAAGGAGAAATTAGGAAATATTGTCAGTTGATACAAAAAAATTAACGGCATTGCTCCAATGGTATAAACAAAGCCTTGGTAATGAATTAATCGCGGCTTTAGTGGTAAATAGAGACGGGTTGGTTATGGATTCTTTGATAGGTTCTTCAGAAAAATCGTTAAATGAAGAAATTATTAGCGGTGTAAGCGGTTTAGTAGAACCTGTATTAACTAGAATTACCGAAGAATTCAGTTCAGGATCCTTTGGAACGGGAACTTTTGACACTGAAGATTATAGATTCATTTTTTGTGAAGCTGGACCTGAAGCTATTCTTGTTACGGTTTTAGATGCTATCGCGGGCGTAGATCCCGTTTTTCCTTACGCTTATTTAGCATCTGAAAAGATTGCCCGAATTTTCGATGGAAGAACCGTAAGTCCCGTTATTCCAAAGTTAGTTTCTGAGCAAGATATAAAACAAATCCAACGAAAAGTGGATAAACTTCAAAAAATTAATATTAAATCTGGAGAATACGCTTTTAAACTAATCCTTGGAGGAGATGGCGCTGTTGGTAAAACAAGCATGGTACACAGATATGTTGAAAATAATTTTGCCACTGATTATAAATCTACGATAGGTACTTCAATTATGAAAAAGAATTGTTCATTTGAAGGGCTTGAAAGTAGTGTGAGGTTTGTAATATGGGATTTAGCAGGGCAAGCTCAATTTAAACGCGTTAGACAATCGTATTTAGCTAATGCAGAAACAGGAATTTTAGTTTATGACGTAACAAATCGAATATCTTTTGAAAATGTCAACAAGAATTGGCACAGTGAAATTAAGAAGGCGTCTCCTAACATTTCGCTTATTTTAGTAGGAAATAAAATAGATTTAGAAAATGATAGAGTGGTTTCTACTGAAGAGGGGGAATCACTAGCGCAAGAATTAAAGTTATCGTACATAGAAACATCTGCTAAAACAGGAGAAAATATAAATGACGCTTTCAAAATGCTTGCTTTACAAATCATAAAAAAGTTTATAGTAATGGAGGATGTATAAATAGAGCCTCTGGGGGGAGTTGAACCCCCGGCCTACTGATGATTCGAACCAGTTGATTTTACGAATCAGTCGCTCTACGACTAAGCCACAAAGGCGAAATATTTAGAATATTAAATATAAATATTAGAAAATTATAAAATTTTTCCAATGAATAATAACGATTATATTAGTTCGATAGGAGAAATAACATTAATAAGAATTATTGAAGGATTAATTCTTGAGAAAACTGGAAGAAAATTAATTAAAGACGATTCTTTTTTTTTTAAAATTCTAGAGAGAGATATACTAAAAGATATCGTTCTTAACTCAGACATGCTCGTTGCTACAACAGATGCTCCAGAACTTATGACTTTTTATCAGATGGGACGAAAATCTGTTCTTATGAATATAAGTGATCTTGTTGTTAAAGGCGTAAATCCCCAAGGTGTTGTTATTTCTCTAGGACTTCCTGAAAACTTAAAAGTAATAGATTTTAAATGTTTGATTGAAGGAATTATCGATTATGGA
>JAUWHC010000175.1 GCA_030606095.1 Promethearchaeota archaeon
TGTAATAAATCTTTCTTGAATATGGTATCTATGCCTAAACCTTTCTTTAATTTCATTTCGGTTATAAGCGTTAAAGAGTTTAGTATTTTCCTCAACAATTATTTTATGAGCACCTAATCTCATACTTCCTCCTTTCTCAGTCACGCCTTTTTGGCTTTCCAAGAGATCGACTACAGGGTATGGCGTATCAAAATCAATTTCAGTGGAATTTGCTCCATTTAATCCTAAATATTTTCTACAGAAGGCAATATAAAACAACTGAGCACCAACACAAATACCCAAAAAGGGCACCTTCTTTTCCATAGCATATTCAGCCGATTTAATCATCCCTTCAACAGCCCTCTCGCCAAAACCAGGAGTTAATAGTATACCATCGCAATCTCTTAATACTTCTTCAATATCGGTGTCTTCAATGATATTAATCATTTTCAATTCAGTTTTATATCCTTGATGAGCCGCTGCGTGCTCTAAGGCTTCGTTAATGGAAATATACGAATCAGATATATTAAAATATTTGCCAGGCATCGCTATCCTTACCGTTTTACTAGCGTTTTTGTATAACTCAACCATTTTTACCCATTCGGAATAATTAGTGACTTCGCTATATGAAACTAATTTGGCTTTTAAATCTATAAGTTCACAGAGAAAATCTCCTAATCCTTGTTCCTCAAATAATAAAGGTAGTTCGTATACGACATCTAAATCGGGATTTGAAATTACTGCGGCTTCTGGAACGTTTGAGTAAAGGGAGATTTTCGATTTTATATCGTTAGCCAAAGGTTTTTCACTTCGACCTACTATAATGTCTGGTTGTAATCCCACGCTTTGAAGCATTTTAATAGAATGTTGCGTTGGTTTTGATTTTTGTTGACCAACCGCCCGAGAATAAGGAACAAGAGTTACGTGAACTAAAGCCGTGCGATGAGGGTATTCTAATTTTATTTGTCGAAAAGCTTCTAAAAATATGCTTGATTCTAAATCGCCTACAGTTCCCCCACATTCAATTAATAATACATCTAAATTCTCACTTTCTGAAATTTCCATTAATCTTTTCTTTATAATACTAGTCACATGAGGGATTAATTGCACGGTTTTTCCTAAGAATTTACCTTTTCTTTCTCTTAAGATAGTTGATAAATATATCTGACCAGAAGTTATATTATGTGAAGGATGCATCTCGATACCCAAAAATCTACTGTAAGTCCCGAAATCTTGGTCTATCTCAGAGATTTTATAACATCTTTCGTCTGACCCTGGCACGGGTGTAAAGTCCCATACATCTTCTGTAATAAAACATTCACCGTGTTCAATTGGATTAAGCGTTCCTGGATCTACATTTAGGTAAGGGTCGATCTTAACCGCCGAAATATTGAACCCCCGAAATTGGAGGACCTTTCCTATACTAGCGGTAACAACTCCCTTACCAATACCAGACATTACACCTCCCGTAATGAATATAAATCGTGTATTACTCTCATTGACATCTGTCAATTCTATATTTCACATCTCCGATTTTTATAATAATTATTAATTGGTCTTTATAAAAGTATTAAATAGCAACCACATTTAATAAGAATTTCGAGATTAAAAAAAATTAAATTATTGAAATAGAATTAGGTTATAAAAAGACTTCTTGATGAAAAATTTGGGTCGGATGTTATATTAAGACCTAATCTTCTCAAGCCAGCTTCGTCTCCTGGAGTGGGTATATGAGTCGAATGCATTTCGCAACCATTAAGTTCCTTAAGCTTTTCTATTGCAACTTTAGCAGAAGGATTGAAATCGGCACTTATACTTAAGGCTATAAGAGCCTCTTCGAGATTAAGACTCAATCGCTTGTTATTAAAAATCTCTGATTTTAAATAACTTATAGATTTTAAAATATTTGGAGACAAAAGATGAATATTTTTAGGGATACCAGCTAATTCTTTGATTGTATTTAAGACTAAACTGGAAGCGGCATGCATCAATGGAGAATTATTACCAGTTATTATTGTTCCATTCCTTAATTGTAATGCAGCTCCAGCAAATACACCCTCATTTCCTTTACCTTTTTTTTGGGCAACTATAGACGCTTGACGAGCCTCTTTTACCACTTCTCTATCAAATACTGTGAGATTCAATTCTTTCATCAACAATTCCGCTCTCTGCACAGTTTTTTTTTCCGCAACACCCATTGCATATTCACAACTATATCGAAAAAATCTTCGGATTAATTCTTGTTTTGCTGCTTGCTGCACCAGATTATCGTTAATTATAGCAAAACCTGCTTTACTTACACCCATATCAGTAGGTGATTTATATACTAATTTGTTGCCTATAATCCTTAGCATAATTTTCTTGACTACAGGAAAAATCTCAACATCTCTATTATAATTTATTGCAGTAATATTATAAGATTCAAGATGAAAGGGATCCACTTGATTAAAATCCCCGATGTCAGCAGTCGCTGATTCGTATGCCATATTTACAGGATGTTTTAACGGCAAGTTCCAAATTGGAAAAGTTTCAAATTTAGCATAACCCGCATCTATCCCCCTTATATGCTCGTGATACATTTGAGAAAGGCAAGTTGCCAATTTTCCACTACCTGGTCCAGGTGCAGTGACAATGATTATTGGTTTGGATGTTTCAATATAATCATTTGAACCATACCCCTCTTCACTTATGATTAAATCAATGTTGGTTGGATAACCTCTAATTAGGTTATGTGTAACTACTTTTATATCACGGCGTTCCAGTTTATTCATGAATTGTTTTACTACTTGTTGGCCGTTATAACGCGTCACTACCACGGCACATATGTTAATCCCCCCATCTCGAAGATCGTCGATTAATTTCAGTGCATTATTGTCGTATGTTATACCAAAATCTGCGCGAATCTTCCTTCTTTCTATATCTCCAGAATATATACAAATAATAACCTCAATTTTATCTTTGAGAGTCTTCAAAAGCTTCATTTTCACATTTGGGTCGAACCCAGGAAGGACTCGCGAAGCATGATAATCATAGACCAGCTTTCCGCCGAATTCAAGATATAATTTATTTCCAAATTGAGCGGCTCGATCTAAGATGCTCTTAGATTGTTCTTTTAGATACTTTTCGTTATCAAAACCAATTTTATCAATAGTCATAGTCCAAAACTAACTTAGTTAAAACAATGAATATTACCTAAAATACTATTTTCCTTTAAAAGTTGGATCTCGTTTCTGAATTAATGCTTTCAACGATTCTCTAAAGTCGTGGGTTTTTAAAAGAGTTCTGAGAGCTTCGTTTTCAAGGTCTAGCGTTCTTGATAAAACGTCTTTAAAATAATTGTGCATTGTTTTTTTCATTAATTTTAGCGATAAAGACGGACCTTTAGGAGGAATAAGTTTCAACGCTTGTTCTCTAACAAATGGCATCAATTCTTCTTTTGGTAAAACTTTATTCACAAGGCCAAGCTCGTAGGCTTCTTGAGCAGCTATCTTTTTACCAAAATAAAGCAATTCTTTGGTTTTCTGAAAACCAATGTAAAAAGGAAGCAAAAAATCGGCGCCGAATTCCGCTATAACTGCACGTCTTATAAAATAAAAACCAATCCAAGCATCTTCAGACATATAAATTAAATCAGCTCCTATTAATGGCATAGTAAACCCCGCACCTACCGCTAATCCGTTTATAGCAGCGATTACCGGTTTAGAAAAATTCCAAAATTTCATAGCCAATCTTTTTATCGCGATATCTGTTAAATCAATTTCTTCCAATATTTTTTTGGGAATTGAACCTATCATATTCATATTGAAATATCCACCTGACGAAAACGCGTTAGCTTCTTCGCAGCCAGTAATAATTAGAACTTTAGCATTTTTATCAGATTCCATATCTGCTAACACCGTCTCAATTTCTAAAAAGGTAACAAATGACATTGCATTTTTCCTTTTGGGTTGGTTAATTGTAACGGTGCAGATTCCGTTCTCCTCCTTTTTATAGATTATATCTTGAATGTCTTCGATTTTCATTTCATTTTCTCAAAAGAATTAATTTGAATAATTTGAATAATAAGAAATTTAATTATACATTGTTTTATAAGATATATGGATTTTTTAAATAAATTTAAAGAGGGCATTCTAAAAGTAATAGGATATCTTGTTCCCGTTTTTCAATACATACCAAATGCTTCCATATGGAAGGGTATAATGAGTTTACCATTAATTGGTTATCTTATTGCATTTTTTCAAAATCCTTCTATTTTACTAAGGGATTTTTCTACTTTCTTTGGTTATCCAGGAATATATATAATTTATTTCGGAACTCTCTTTTTTATTTATAGTTTAATTTATCAAATTATCCATAGAAAAGAATTAATTAAAAAGGGCCCGTATAAGTATATTAGGCATCCTCAATATGTTAGTATAATCATCATGACTTTTGGGTTTACTATTACAAGTTTAGAAACTACTCCTGTTAATATTATTTTTCCTCATGAAATTTTTAAAAGCTCTTGGATTGTCTATATATGGATTGCAGAAGGTATTGCTTATATCCTTTTAGCCAAAATAGAAGATTTATCGTTAAAAACCAAATATGGTGAAGAATTTTTAAATTATGCTTCTAAAGTACCATTTATGTTTCCGTTTTTCAATCTCAATAAAGAAAAAAATAGAAAGAATAAAAAAAATCATTTAAAAAAAGATTTTTGATTATCTTATCATCAATGAGCAACTCATATTTGAAGAAATAGGACTCTACAATAGTCGGAAAAGTTGACGTAAGCTATAGCTCATGATATACTGTTGGATTTGTCTCGTTCCGCCTCCAATTTCTTGGATTCTACTAATCCCTAATAAATCATGCATTAAAGTATTATCACAAACTCCAGCTCCACCCATAAGGTTGGCACATTCATATACCACCCGCTCAGAAAGTTTTGTACTAAGGAATTTAAGTTGTGAGGCTGTAACACCCAAGGCTAAATTAAATTCTTTAGGAAGCGTACCTAATTTCTCCATTTTGTCGTCAATTGTTTGGCAAATATTTAAGGTTGCTAAAGTCATGCTCACTGTTTGTGCCCAGAGATCAGACAGAGGAAATCCTACGCCTTGATGTTTCAATATTTCCTTATTAAATTGTTTTCTCATGTTAGTATATATTACGGCATGAGTAATCGCGTTCCAAGCTTCAGCAAGATTTAAACACACGATTCCTAATCTTTCTAAATTAAGGCCTTCAAATAAGTGCTCCCGCCCATCACCTGGTTTGCCTAATACATATTCAGCAGGAATTTTCATGTTTGTAAAAGTTTCTTTACCTATATGCATCCTTGGAGTCCAAGGGATGTTAACCCGTTCGACTTCCCATCCATCCCATGAAGTGTTAACTAATAATTGGGCCATTGTGTTACCATTATTCTTTTCTGTAACAGCATAAATAACCGCCCAATCTGCTTTAGGTCCATTAGTTTGATATATCTTTTCTCCATTAACAATGAAGCTTCCATCCTCTTGTTCGTCACAGGTCGTTAGCATGCGAACCGCATCAGAGCCTCTTTCTGGTTCAGTTATACAAATACAGGCTATTTTCTCTCCTGTTACTAATTCTTTTAGCGCTTTTAATCGAACGTCGACATTTTCATGATGGAGCATTAATGGATTCACTACTAAAACTGTAGCCCCAGCGCCCATTGCTAGCTGAGGGTCGAAGAAATCCATGGCCAAAACTCTCATAAACTCAGTCGTCATCCCATAAGTTTCGAAGTCTAAACCAATGTTGTCAAATTTATGCATTCGAGTTATATATCCATTTCTTCCGATTTCGGGAATCCACTCGTAGAAATCTTCGTTATGCGTAATGTTATTTTTTTTTTCAAATTTTTCGAAAAACTTTTGGGCTTGCTTAAGGAAATTGAAATGCTTCGGCTTTAAAAAACTCATTAAATTGTAATTCAAAAATTTATTACGGGTTTTTAGCGAGAGTTTTTCGAGAATTTCATCATTTATACATTGAACTTGTCCTTTTTTATTATTCAATAACTTCAACTCTTTAAATTAGAAATAAATTTATATTTATGAATAGTATTTGACTAAGTCCTTAAAATAATTTCTTATAAATGTGGGCTTAAAATTAAAATTAAAAAAAAAGGAAAAAGTTTGAATTATTCGTTTTTCGTTGCTTCTTCTCTTAGGGATCTTTTCAATATTTTTCCTACTGCTGTAAGTGGTAAAGATTCTCTAAATTCCCATATTCTTGGGTTTTCATATTTTGACAGATGT
>JAUWHC010000261.1 GCA_030606095.1 Promethearchaeota archaeon
AATGCGCGTCAAATTATAAAGGAAGTCCAAATTCCTTCAACTGTTTACGAATTCGTATCTAGATTAGTTAACGAATTGGATATTTTTTCACAAAGAGCAGATATTACGTTTATAAGATGCGCGAGAGCTCACGCTGCATTAAACGGTCGAAAGGAAGTAATTGAAGAAGATTTAAATGTGGCTATGGATTTAGTGTTCGAACATAGAATCAAATCGCTCCATTACGAGATGACTCCTGAAGAAGTTAAATCGAAAATATTTGAAGTTTACGGAAAGATCCAAAAAGCTTACGAGGACCCAAATACTTATCAACCAAATAAAGAAACTGAAGGACCGCTGAAGCACGATGACACCCCTCAAAAGGAATTCAAAAGGCAATCTATTGATCCAGAAAAAGTTAACATTCCAGAGACAAAAGAACAGAAACTTCCACCCCCTAAATATCCTGATAATAAAAAAAGAAACCCGACACCAGCTGGAGGATGGAAAGTAAAAGATATTCCTGAATTTGAAGAACAAGATTTTAATTTTTTTGAAAACAGATTAGATTCAATGCCATTAATTTACAACATGGAAAGAAAAATGACTTCAATACTAGATAATATTCGAAAAGATCGAAAAATATCTGATTACGGGGGTAGAGGAATTGGGCGGCGCATAAAAATAGCTTCAACTCAAAAGGGGAGATATGTTTCATATCGACAGCCTATCAATCGACCTAAAAGCATAGCTCTTGACGCAACAATAAGGACTTATTTGAAAAATACTATATACAATCAAACAGATATAGACTTTCCAATTAAATTTGATAAATACGATTTAATGGATAAAGTATACGAATATCGCGCGCCATTAGTTTTATTTTTTGTACTCGACAGTTCCGCTTCGATGTATTATGTAATTAAACAAATGACAGATGTGATTCTATCGTTACAACGAGAAGGATACCGGAAAAAGGATAAAATAAGTCTCATCATCTTTAGAGGAAAAGAAGCCGTTGTTCTTCAAAAACCTACGGTTTACTTTAAAACTGCTGTAAATAAAATGAAAAAAATTGAAGGAAAGTCTTACACGCCTATGGCAGCAGCGCTGACAAAATGCCTAAAGCTAATAAACGCCGAAAAGTTAAAGAATAGAAATATGGTTCCCGTTGTTTTTGTCTGTTCGGACTGCGGAGCTAATATATCCTATAAATTTCCTGATTTAATTGCTCAAGTTCAAACAGACTACACATTAATTACTAACGAATTAAAAGCATTAACAAAGAGTTTATCCAAGAAAGGAGCACATATGGTCGTTTTAGAGCCGAAGAAGTCATATGCGACCCGATTCCTAGGCGTAAATACATTTGCCGCTGATAATATTAAAAAGAACTTCAAAGAATACGGAAAAGCTGAGGTATTTCAATTCGATGGCATTAACCCTAAAAACTTAATTTTAGAACTCAAAAAAATATTATAATTAGGAATCTAACCAAATAGTCTCTAGTTCAACTCTTATTAATCTTAGATGTCTTTCTCATCAAATTTCTCGCCGATTTCGAGTTTTAAGGGAGGATTCAAAACAGGATCTATTCTCCGATATTCTTTTAGTGCTAAAATATTCTTATCATGAGTAGCAATAGTAGATACTTTTAATCTATCCATGGTTGCTAATATTAACACATCCCGACCACCTATTCCCATCGCTGAAAATTTCTTCAGCTTTTGAATGGCATCCACCAGCAAAATAGCATCGATTTCGATTAATTGACAATTTTCACTTGAGATCAAGGATAAAATCAGATCTTCTACTATATCTTTCTCCAATTTTTTTTAAAATTCCGTCAATCAAAATAAATGATGCCCCACTTCTATTGGTATAATCGCACTTAACACGATTTCTTCTTTAAATAGTATTCCATCGTTATTTTTTCCATTCAACCAAATTTCTACATTTTCATGTTCTAGAGCATTAATATCCCAATAATATATCCATATTTGAGAATCTATCGTTATCATATCGTTCAATCAAAAATTTTTTTGAATTCTATCGGATGAACGGTTACATCTTTCAATTTTTCGCTAAAGGCTCTTGATTTTTTAATAAACTCTTCAACAGATGTGGATTTACGTAAGATTATTTTATCATCTTGCACCTGAAAAAGAATTTTTTCCCCTGATTTGATATTTAACATTTTTCTAATTTCAATAGGGATACATATTCTTCCTTTATCATCAATTTTAGATTCTGCATTCAAATCTTAACTCACCTTTAAATTGATCCACTAAGTGTAATTTAGTGGGAAAGTAATTAAATCTATCGTTAAATTGTTCTAGAATCAATAGCTTTATACAATTACAGCTCAAAATAGTTTAAGAGGATTAAAAAAAATAACCATAAAAATTTAATTTTAGAACTCAAGAAAATCCTTTAAGTTCATAATTAAGTTCTTTAAGTTCTTATTTTATTATTTAATTATGGGTAATAAAGTAGAATCTGTTTTAGTAGCTGGATTTAACACACGCCCCTTAGCTTATTCGTTATATAAAGCTGGTTACGAAGTGTATGCGGTAGATTTTTTTGGCGATTTAGACCTTTATCCGTGCGTTAAAGATTATTTAATTCTTACCAAAATTCTAAGCGCTAACTATGAAATAATAAAAAATAATTATAGTGAATACCTTCCAAACCTTATATTGGAACTTTTAGCCAAACATCCTGAAACTAATTATCTAATTATTGGAAGCGGTCTAGATGATGCTTTTGAAGAAAGAATACTTATTTTAAATGAGATAAATCGAAAAAATTACAAAATCCATAATCTAAATAATAGTTTAGACGCAATTAAAAAGAGCCGTAACATAGATTATATTTTCAGTTTTTTAAAAAAATTAGGATACAAGGTTCCTTCATCAACTTCATATGATGAAGTCAAATTTAAAATAAATACATTAAGTTATCCTTTTGTTTTTAAAAAAATAAGCGGTTCTGGTGGAATTAATGTATATAAAATAAAAAATAGAGATAGATTTTCGTTTATACTTAATCTACTTAGAACTCAAGACTTTAATCCTAAAGATTGGTTAGTTCAAGAATATATTGAAGGGTTGCCCGTAAGTTGTACAACAATATCTAATGGAATAGAAAGTAGAGTAATATCTATTAATCGTCAAATAGTTGGAGAAAAATTCCTTAACGCCCCAAAAGAATTCATGTATTGCGGGAATATAGTGCCTGCCAATATCTTTAAAGAGGATAAAAAGATAATAGCAGAGACTTCGTTAAGATTATCAAACGAGTTGGGATTAAGAGGAATCAATGGGTTCGATTTTGTACTAAAAAATCATTATCCTTATTTAATGGAGATTAATCCCAGAATACCGGGTTCAATCAGAGTATCTGAAGAGGCAATAAACTTAAATTTGTTAGATTTACATGTAAAGAGTTTTAACCTCGAAGGATGGGAATATGTTAAGGAGATATTGAAGGAATCAAAAATAGAAGATTTCGCAACTAAGATGATTTTTTTTGCTCCAAAAGAAATTAATAAGCGTTTATTAAAGAAAATCAACGATCTTAAATTTATACACGATAAATCGGAACCTATTAAAAATATCTCCAAAAATGAACCTTTATGTACAATTTTATTTAAAGCTAAAACCTTTTCTGATTCGTATTTTGGAAGTCTAAAAGTAGTTGATGAAATTAAAAAGATTATTGAATAATTCTAAGAATTCATTTGATAATTGATTTGATTTTAGCAATATAAGAGCCTAATTTTCTCTCATCTGCTTCTGGAACTGCAATTGCGAGTATCCTACTCTCGTCTAATTCGTGGATAATTATTGAACCGTTATCACCCCCTATAATTGAGAACTCTAACCCCTCTTCTAAAAGGATCCCCGCTAAATTGTAAATAGCCGAAGTCATCGCTGAAAGCATAGGCTCTGGCATAGTTGCTTGAACTTTAATTGGCAAACCGTCTTTAGTAATTATCGCGATAACTAATGCGTTTGGAATTGCTCTCTTAATGGCTACGAACACTTCTTCTTTAATAAGATCGCTAGTTTCTATGAATGCAGAAATCTGTATCGCAAATCGCCTCAACGAAGTTATATAAAAATCCAAACCCTCAAGTTCAGCTATTTCTCTATTTAAGTAAGCGATAAGAGCGATATTATCAGTTAAAATGGATAAAATTATTCTTTTTTTTCCAGTAATCAAATTGTACGAGATTTTCTGGTTTAGTGAGTCGCTTAATATTTTCGAAGATATAAAAACTAAGCTACTACTCGCAGCAGAAATCTCAGAATTAGTCATTGTAATATCTTTTTTTAATTTGCTAATGAGATGTGTTCCATCATGAGAGGAAATAGAGATACCGAGAAGGCTTTTTCTGTTATTAATTTCTTTTTCTAATAATTCAGATAGTTCTTTGTTTAGTTTTTTTATATTCTCATCAGAACTCATGAAAATATAATAATAGTAATCAAATTTAAAGATATTCTTATATTTGTAAAATTATAATATAAAAAAAAAAATACTTGATTTTATGCCTTCTTCAATAAACACATATGTAATTATATTAGCAGCAGGTAAAGCAACGAGATTAAGACCTTTATCTAATAAAATTCCTAAACCGTTAATTAAAATCAATGGAACACCGATAATAACACGAGT
>JAUWHC010000375.1 GCA_030606095.1 Promethearchaeota archaeon
GTAGAACTTTCTTCGTAAGGATATACATCGGCATGGATTTTTAACCCATGTTCTCTAGCTTCTTTCACTAAATTTATCATATCTGAAGTTAATTTCCAAGCAAAACTACTTCCAGCTTTCCAATGAGAAATTTGCGCTTGAATATTTGCTTCTCTGGCAATTCTTATTAATTCTGTCATCCCTATTTTGATTACATCTCCTCCTTCGTTTCTCATATGCGAATCGTAAATTCCCTTATATTGAGAAACAATTTTGCATAGTTCAATTATTTCTTCTGTAGATGTTATAGAGCCCGGAGGGTAAACTAACCCAGTAGATAGTCCAAACGCTCCAGCTTTCATCCCTTTTCCTACGCTTTTTTTCATCTCTTCGATCTCCCTTTCGTTTGCGGGTCGCCTTTCAGATCCCAAAACTAAAAACCTAATGTTTCCGTGCGGTATAAAAAAAGCAAGATTAACAGAAACCCCTTTTTTTACAATCGCATCCATGTATTCTTGAATTGTATCATATAATATATCAGAGGACCCAAAAATGTTTTTAACGAAATTATGGTAATATTTTCTTACTTTCTCGTTAGCAGGAGCAAGTCCTAATCCGCACATCCCTACTACGAGAGTCGTTACACCCTGCATTATAGACGCTTCAGCTTTATTTATCTCCATAATTGAAAGATCTCCGTGATGATGCATGTCAATAAAACCTGGGGCAACAACTTTATTTGAAGCATCAATTATTTCTGTTTCAACTGCATCAATGTTTTGCTTGATTTGAACAACTTTATCCCCTTCAATTAAAATATCCGATATAAAGCCTTGTGAACCAGTACCATCTAAAATCAGTCCATTTTTAATTAATAATCCCACTAATATCAACAACCATAGTTAATTATCGAGTTCTTCTTATTTTAAGAAATTAACAATATTATTTTAACTATGTTTATTAAATTAAATAATTAAAATTTTTATTGAGTTATTCTTATAGAATTAAATAAATAAATAAATGAAAATTTAGATGAAGAAATTATGTGTGATACATTAGTAGCATTAGGAAATTCAACTAAAGATGGAAATGTAGTTTTTGGAAAGAATAGTGATAGACCTCAATCTGAAGCCCAACTGGTAACTTTCCTTCCCAGAAGGCAATATTCCAAGGGAGAAGAAGTAAAATGTACCTATATTTCCATTCCACAAGTTTCTGAAACACATGAGACTATTCTCTCGCAGCCTTACTGGATGTTTGGAGCTGAAATGGCCGCAAATTCATTTGGCGTTGTAATAGGAAACGAGGCAGTATATTCAAGAGAAGATTATCAAGATTCAGGGTTACTAGGGATGGATTTACTACGCTTAGGCGTGGAACGAGGACAATCGGCTAAAGAAGCATTAAATGTAATCACAGATTTATTAGAAAAATTTGGGCAAGGAGGGGGTTGTGCTTATGGGGAACAAGGTTGGACATACCATAATTCATTTTTAATTGCCGATACAAAAGAAGCTTATGTATTAGAAACAGCTGACAAATGGTGGATTGCAGAAATCGTTAAGAATGTAAGATCAATTTCCAATAACCTATCAATTCGGGGAAAAGGTGATATGAGGCGAAAAGGCATAATCCAACACGCTATTGAAAAAGGATATTGTAAAGATGACAACGATTTTGATTTCGCTATGATTTTTTCAGACCCTCAAATTCCAGATAAATTTTCTCCTAATACACGAGAAGGGTGTTCATTGGCGATGTTAAACGAGAATAAACAAAAAATTACTCCAGCTTTAATGATGGAATTTTTGAGAGAACACAATGTAGGAATATGTATGCATGGGTCGTTTCAATCAACAGGCTCTCAAGTATCACACCTAAAAAAAGATGGTAAATCAATACATTGGTTTACTGGAGCTTCACTTCCGTGTTTAAATATCTTTAAACCATACATTTTTCCGGGACAAGGGCAAATATTTTCTACAGAAAAACCTGGACCATACAAGGAGCTAGATTCATCCTGGTTTTGGTCAAGGCATAAAGAATTTATAAGACCATATAAAAGACGCTCAATTAAACCAGAAAAGCAAGAATATATCAACAAATTAAGCGATGTAGAAAAAGAATTACTAAGCGATGTAGAAAACGTTACAAATCAAGAAACATCTCTTTCTAGCAATGATTTTACGAAGAAAATTATAACTTTAAATAACAAAGCGTGGGAACTAGCGGAAGAGTTAATAAAATAAAAAGAAAAAGTACCTTTTCTTAAAATTTTAATGTTTATTTAATTTCATTACTAATTTTTGCTAAAAGTTTAAGCATTTCACTTTTTATAAAATAACCCCCAAGAGGGCTAAAACTTGGCACTGGTTCATAACCTCCTTCTTCAACATATTCGTGTAGAGGAAATAGGTATCCTATCCAATCTTGAGCATTTTGAAAAATATAAATGTTATCTTTTCCAGTTAAAGACGCTTTAAGAAAGTTTTCTCCTATTTCTTCAAATAATTCTCCAGGAATAGTCATTAAACTAAATTCTTTTTTCTTAGATTTTGATTTTACCCTAACCTTGATATATTGAATAACAGTGTTGCATCTGAATCTACCTTTCTTTTTATCAATGATAAAAATTGGAAAATTAGAATTTAACATTGTATATCGAGCAATGTTTAACAAGAATAATCTCTTAATTGCGTAAATCAATTTGTTTGTAAACCATTGTTTGGAAAAATATTTGTGATCTTTCATTGGAATCCAAAACTCGTGAGTATATGTTTGGAATTCGATGGCGCTAAAATAATCATTATCAGAAATAGAATTAGCTAATTTCAACGCTTCTTCAGCAATAGTATATCCAATTCTTTCTGTATGATGATAAGTACCTAGTTGATCGTATATTGGCGTTTTATCTAATTCAAATTGTTCGTACTCCGTCCCACATGTTGTTATTGGGTTTAAATCTCCAGATGGACCATTGAAGTATATTACTTTTACTTTATTATTTGTTAATTCGTTAATTCTCTGAATTATACGACCCGGATAATCGGCAGATAATTTATTATTTTTGTAAGATAATGTAGTAGGATGGCACGCATAGTTAATAATAAGGCCTAACAATTCATTATCTTCGAGACTTTTAAATGTAATTACTCCTAAATGAGGACAAGTCTTCCTAGAGGGGTGTCTTCTGTTGATAACGATGTCTGGATTAAAGGGTTCCTTTTTCCACGCAATTTTACAAGGCTTTAAATTATTAAATAGTCCTTCGACCATTTTAAGTATT
>JAUWHC010000095.1 GCA_030606095.1 Promethearchaeota archaeon
GATGAAATTGCTCAACTTGCTCGAGTATTTAGCAGTATGGTTACCTCTCTTCAACAAGAAATCATTGAACGAAAAAAAGTTGAAAAAGAATTAAAACGCTCAAATATCGAATTAGAAAGGTTTGCCTATGTTGCTTCCCATGACCTTCAAGAACCATTACGGATGGTTTCAAGTTTTACTCAATTATTAGCTGATCGTTATAAAGATAAATTAGATGACGATGCAAATCAATTCATTGATTTTGCTGTTGATGGTGCTTTAAGAATGAGAGATTTAATTGATGATTTGTTAACATACTCACGTCTTATGAGCAAAGAGAAAGAATTTCAAATGATTAATTGCGAAACAATTCTCAATGGTGTAAAATCGAATTTAGAGAATAGTATTACTGAAAGTAACGCAATAATCACACAAGATTCAATGCCAATAGTTTATGGTGATCAGATACAGCTAAGTCGACTATTTCAGAATTTGATTGAAAATGCTATTAAATTTAGAAGAGAAGAAACACCAAAAATTCACATAGGAGTAAAAGAAAATAAAGATAATTGGGAATTCTTTGTGAGCGATAACGGAATTGGGATAGACTCAAAATATTTTGACAAAATATTTACAATTTTCCAACGTTTACACAATAGAAAAGAATACAAAGGGACAGGTATTGGTTTAGCAATATGTAAAAAAATTGTTAGTCAACATGGGGGAAAAATTTGGATTAAATCCGAGATTGGAAAAGGAACAACTATTTACTTTACAATACTTAAAAATAATGGTAAAAAATTATGAAAAAAAGAAGATACACACCAATTGAAATTTTGTTAATAGAAGATAATGAAGGAGATATTGTATTAACAGTCGAAGCTCTTAAGACTACAAAAATCGTAAACAACCTTAAGGTTATTGAAGATGGCGAGAAAGCACTGGCATATTTAAGAGAAGAAGGTGAATTCAAAGGAAGACCAGTTCCAGACTTAATTCTTTTAGATTTGAATTTGCCTAAAATAGATGGTCGTGAATTATTACATATAATCAAAAACGACGATAAGATTCAATTCGTTCCTGTAGTAATTCTCACAACGTCAAAATCAGAAGAAGATATCTTAAAAAGCTATTTAGAACACGCAAATTGCTATATCACTAAACCACTTGATATGGAGCAGTTTATTAAAATAGTTCAAAGCATAGGAGATTTTTGGTTTAATATTGTTAAATTACCATAGGAATAGAAGAAATTATGTTTCATTTATTTCTTATATAAAAGTGCTAAAAAAAATTATAGGTTATGAGATCTTTTAAAGTAGAAAAAGTTGAGATTTAAAGTTTACTTAGCAATTTAAAGGATTAACTATTAAAACTGATTCATTTAGCAAATCTTTCTTGACTTTATTTTCCATATTATAACCTTCTATATATACAATTTTTTTAATCCCAGCATTAATAACTAATTTTAAGCAAGTCATACAAGGAAAAAGCGTAGTATATAGAGTTGTATCACCCTTAATTGAAGTACCATGTATAGCAGCTTGTATTATACAATTAGCTTCGGCATGTACGCCCCGACATAGTTCGGGTCTTTCACCGCTTTTTAAATTCTTTCGAACGCATGTTTCTGTAGTACAATGTTTAAATCCAGACGGAGCACCATTATATCCTGTCGACAATATATGAGAATCCTTTACTAACACCGCGCCAACTTTACGCTTAATGCACGTACTTCTTTCTGAGACGACTTTTGCGATTTTCATGAAATACTCGTCTTTAGAAACTCTATATTTATTTTTTTGGTTCATTTTCTTGTTTTGATTTTTTAATTTACATTGTATAAAAGGTTAAATAATCACTTGGATTTTTAGTTTTATTATTGTCATTTTAAAATTGTTATTTTATTAAGAATAAAACAGACTATTATTATTATATAAATCTTTCAAATGTAGTGGATATATATGGTTAAACAATTTAAAGTCCCGTGGGCGGCTTGGAGGGAACCCCTTTATTTAGAGTTAGAATTCCCCAATTCTTGGGATGTTTCCGTTTGTAAAATGAAAGATGCTGACGCTCCAGAATTATCAAGTGAAGATATTAGAAATAGAGTATTAAATCCAATAGGAACTCCTAATTTATCTGTTATTGCCCGGGGGAGAAAAAGCGTGGTAGTCGTTGTAGACGATATGACAAGAACGACGCCGTCATCGAAAATTCTTCCGTTTATTTTTGAAGAACTAGAAAAAGCTGATATTTCAGAAGAACAAATCACAATTTTATTTGCTCTTGGTGCTCATAGACCAATGAACAAAAACGATTGCTTATTAAAACTGGGCAAAAAAATAGTAAGTAGGTTTAAAATCGAAAATCACCATCCTTACGAGAACCTTGTACATTTAGGAGATTCTAAGATAGGGACGCCTATTGATGTAAATAAAACATATTATAACGCAGATTTAAAGATTGCGGTAGGAGGTGTTATTCCCCACCCTCTAGCTGGTTTTGGGGGCGGTGCCAAAATAGTATTGCCCGGAGTATGTGGTATTCGCACACTCGAGGCAAATCATTCTGCAGGAATGCGAGGAATTGGAGCAGGAATCGGAAGAATGACTGAAATAAGGGAAGATATTGAGGATATTGCTGATAATGTTGGCTTAGATTTTTCTGTTAATGTAGTGATGAATGAAATTGGCAACATAACTGAGATCTATTCAGGCCATTATCGAGACGCACATAGAAAAGCTACGGAGGTCGCAAAGGATTCTTATACGACAGAAATAACCCTCGAAAATCAAATTTGTTTCTTAAATGCTTACCCAGAAGATTCTGAATTGAACCAATCGATAAAAGCTCTTAATATTTTGATGACGGCTTCAAATAAATTTCTTGATAGAAAAGGTACGATTGTTGTAATGTCATCTTCGTACGAAGGCAAAGGTTTTCACAGTTTAATTGCTGAGACGGGTGCTAAATTATATAACAATTTTGGGAATGGAATTATATGGAAAGCGTTTGTAAAGAGAAGAAATGTATATTTCTTTTCTCCAAATATTAGTAAACCAGATTTATATCATTTCTATCCAAAATCCGTCCAATTGTTTAATGAATGGAATGAGTTAATTAATGAATTATCAAATATGCACGGAAATTCTCCTAAAGTAGCGATAATTCCTACGAGTATTCAATTATCAAATTGAATTAAACCTTTAAAATAAAATATAAAATTTGGCAAAACTAAGGTATTCGTTAGATCAGATTATTCTATGATTATGGGTTTTAGAAATAAGTTGTGTCTAATATGAACATAATTAATATTATAGCCAAAAAGACGCAAATTATTGAAACGATAAAAACGAGTAAATTATTATCAATTTTTATCTTGAGTTTAGTAAATCGTAAATTTAGATGTAAGTCAAAGAATTCTTTAGGTTTTAATATTCCAAAAAAGATGAATGGTTGAAAGTATCTTATATAAGGATTACTGAAAAATATAAAAGATGCCATAATGAATATTGAGATAAAGACGATTTCAAATGTATCTGCTTTTCTAAATCTAAATATCAAATACAATGCGGTTAAAACAGCTGCAGGGATAATTCTAATATATAGTGGTAAATAACCCTCACCCCTCTGATTCCAAAATGCGTAGAATTCCAAATAACCCTCCAAGTAAAAAACGGGTGATATTATAAAGATAAACATAATTACAACTGTAGTTATAAGAAATATTTTTAATTCATCCCAGTTCTTATCATATACCAATTTCAGAAAGAGAAGTCCAATTACTGGTAGAGTATATAACTTTGCGCATATTGAGAGTGCTAAGAAGGAATAGAATAAATATCTGTGAATTCTTTTAGTTTTAGGAAAATAATACAATGCCATAAAGAAAAGTAGGAAAAAAAACGAGTCCGTTATATGATAACCGCAATTAGATAAACTAAAAACATTATTTAAAAAGAGAAATGGATTAATAAAAAATAAACCATAAACATATAGCTTTTTAGGAATATCGAAGCTTTTTAAGACGTAATAAAATACAATCATGATTAGCATGTCAAAGAAAAATGCCCAGAATGCGAAAATTTCAAGTATCCCAAATGACAAGAATTTGAAGACAAATAGAAATATTTGTGACAGAGGAGGATAAGTTTCAAAAACATAGTAATTAGTTTCTACATCACCCCAACTCCTCCCAGGTTCTATAATTTGAATGACATAATAAAAAATTAACATTACGACTCTAATAAGTATTCCAACTATAATAAAAATGAGAGCTTTATGAGACAAGATACGATTAATTAAGCTTAATTCTGGCTGTTCTAAATTTTCTTGCATGATTATATTGTAAAACAGTAATTCAACTTAATTTCCCAACATCTATCTTTAGTAGGAAATTAAATATTCTAAAATTTAATTAAATTATAAAATTTATTAATCTATATAAACCTTGAATTTCTGCTTAAATCGGAATTACTATATCATGATTAGAATTTTTGTGCCCGTTTTTAACGAAGAGACATTTATTGAACCAAACCTTCGTTACATGGCTCCCAAGTTTTCCAAACTATTGATAGATGATTATAAGATTTATATTGTTAACGATGGAAGCACTGATCGAACTGGTGATATATTAGATTCTATTAACATCGATAATGTTATACATTTAAAATGCAATGGTCCTTCAGTTAGAGAAAATCTTGCTAAAATGTTTGTAAAACAGGGTAAAAAAGGGGACTTAATATTTTTTATGGATGCTGATCTTTCAACAGATATGAGTGCGCTCCCCCAATTGATTAGTGAAATGAAAAAAGGATTTGATATTGTAATAGGAAGTCGATATCAAAAAGGAGCAAAACTAAATAGGATTCCATATAGGTTTATTGTATCAAAAATTTTTAATACATTTTTAAATCTATATTTTGGTTCCCGTGTTAGGGACCACGAATGTGGCTTTAAATTATTTAGGTATGAAGTTATTCGTGATTTGGTAAAGGATATGGGATGGAATTTACAAAGAAGAGCATTTTGGGACTCTGAAATGTTAATTAGAGCCCAACAAAAGGGTTACCGAATAAAAGAGGTTCCAGTTATTTGGGTGGAAGGTCCTAAATCCTATATTTCAATTAAAAAAGAAAAATCTATGCTAAGATATATACTAACACTAAAATTTAGACTAGTTAAGGAAAGAAAGATTAATAGAAAAAAACAAAAGTCACTTTCTATAAACTCCGACTAAGGAAAGACCAAATGGGAGTCGATAATCTTTCCTAATTAAATTATTTTCAATTCTTAAGAAATTTAAAAAGGCTTTCTCTAGTAGGGAGGGAAGGTTAAAATAATCTGTTTTTGGTTTTGCT
The DNA here is from genome assembly GCA_030606095.1 of Promethearchaeota archaeon. Lineage (GTDB taxonomy): Archaea > Asgardarchaeota > Lokiarchaeia > Sigyniarchaeales > SOKP01 > SOKP01. The sequence continues at coordinate 5,343 of JAUWHC010000095.1, forward strand.
CTTTTTTTTAATAATCTTAAGATAGAAAGAGGGATGAATAAAATTGAATTCCAATAGCTAAGATATTCATATTTGAAAATTTTCAATAATTCATATAATTTCTTTTTGCTATATCTTCGATAATGTAGTAACGCTTTGTCATGTGCACTAAATAAAAAATTAAAGGCAGGAACCGTGAGTAAAAGGAGTCCCCCTTTTTTTAAAACTCTATGAGCTTCTAAAACCGCTTTTCTATCGTTCTTTATATGTTCAAAAACATCAAATGAACACACGACATCAAAAAATTCATTTGGATAGGGTAAAGCTATCGCATCGCATACTTTTTTTTCAGAATATAAATTTGATGGGATTAAATCTAAAGCTTTTTTATTAACATCAATAATATATATATTTCCAAATCGATTCATTATTTCAAGATCGACACCAGTTCCAGCTCCAATATTTAAGATTTTTAGATTTTTACGACCAATTTTACTCATTAGTATATTAATTAAATCTTTTTTACTCCTAAACCAAAATTGCTCTCCAGTTTGTCCGTCTAGATAATCCCTGTAATCCATCTTTATTTAACTAATTTTAATTTCTAAATTTTTATGATAATCATATTAATTATTGATTGGTCCAATCTTTTTCAAGCTAAAGTTATAATGAAAAATAGAGTATCCTCCAAAAAATAAGAGATAGGCACTTCTGAATAAGTGATCTATAATAAATATTGACAAAATCTCAGGGAATGAAATTGTGAGAGAATAAAAGAAGTAAATAAATACAGCTCCTACATTTTCTGAAATTCCCCAACCCCCAGGAGTAATAGGAAAAGTTTTACTAAAAAATGTAAGTATGATGGCAAGTATCAATAAAAAGATGTTAAATTGATATCCTAGTATGTAAAAAAAGATAATAACAATAGATGCATCTATTATCCAGGTTGGAAAACCCAGCAAGATTATGTAAATTAACTCTCGTTTATGATCTTTAAATTTTATCATACCCTCTTTAAAATTTTTCATAAATCGGTCTATATATTGAGCTAGTTTTGGTAATACCTTATTTAAAATATTAATTATGAACTCTGTTTTATATAGAAGTAAAATAAAGATCACTAAAATTCCAATAATAACTATCGCACCAATAGCTAAATAAAATTGTATATTTAGACCTAAAATTTGCCCAGAGGTCGCTCCACTGAAATTACTAATATAAAGATATATTAGCGCAAAACTACTGATAATAAAAAGTAGGATTAAATCTAATATTCTTTCAATCGCAACTGCAGCTGTAGATTCACTGAGTTTAATATTTTCTTCATCTTTTATAATAAAAATTTTAGCTAAATCTCCTAATTTACCGGGTGTTAGATCATTAATAACAAATGAAGCTCCAGTTGAGAAATATGAGGTTGAATATTTAATATTTAGATTAAGACCTTTAAAAACTAATTTTAGTTTATATGCCCTTAATATAAACGCAATAGTGTATGTTATTACAAAAACCAATAACCCAAAAAAACCTACAGTGATTAAGTTTTGAATAAATTGCAAAAAATCTATAAAAAACATCATAAAAATTAATAATAAAATGGTACAAATTCCTATGATTAGCCGTTTTCTTCTTTTTATCCAAACAATGAATTTGCTTTTTTCTTCTTCACTCATAAATTAAAATTCAAAATTTTCTTTTTATCTTAAATTTTTTCAATTTTAATGAAATAACGTTAAAATAATAAGATATTGTTAGGAGAACGATTTTAAAAAAGAGAAATTACACATTTTCAGTAATGATTTTATGTTTTAAGTAGATAAATTTTTTGGAAAAGAAATCAAAACATTATATATGGAAAAGGTTGAATTATTAGCACCTGCTAAAAATTTTAAGGCGATAAAAGCTGCCTCAAAATATGCTGATTCCATCTATTTTGGAATTGAAAAGTTTAATATGAGGATGCGTTCTGAGAATTTTGCTTTAAAAGACTTAGATAAAATTGTTAATTTTTGTAATAATGAAAATTTAAAATCATATTTAGCAACCAATATTTTAGTTTATGATAATGAGATAAAAATTCTGCGAAATATAATAAGAGAGACTAAAAATGCAGGGATAGACGCTGTAATCGTACATGATATAGCAGCGGTTCAAGTAGCTAAAGAAATTGGAATCCCTTTTCATATATCTACGCAATGCAATGTTTCAAATTCACTTTCTGCTCAATTTTATGAAAAATTAGGAGCAGAAAGGATCATCTTAGCACGGGAGTTATCTTTAGAAAAAATTAAAGAAATTAAGAGGAATTTGTCCAAAACCGAAATTGAAATTTTCATTCATGGAGCGATGTGCACTTCTATAAGTGGAAGGTGTTATTTCTCACAAGATATTTGTGGTTCCGAAGAAAAATCTGCTAATCGAGGAAATTGTATACAACCCTGTAGGAGACGTTGGTGGGTACGTGAGGAATCTGGAGCAGAATACATCTACGATGGAGTTAGGTTCATGAATTCAAGAGATCTTTGTACAATTGCCCACATACCTAAATTCATCGAAGCTAAGGTTGACGCTTTTAAAATTGAAGGCAGGATGCGTCACCCTCACTATGTCGAGGTGGTTACAAAAATTTACCGAGAAGCTATTGAGGCTTATTATAACGGTACTTTTTCAAAAAAAAAAGTAGGTCGATGGGTTACTGACTTAAAAAAAGTTTATAATCGAGGATTTACTCCAGGATTTTACTTTAAGAGAATGACTGAAGAAGACCATCAACATAAATCCCCTTCAAATTTATCACATTTCAGATATATCAAAGTTGGTCAAGTTGAGGATTATTCGAAAGATT
>JAUWHC010000396.1 GCA_030606095.1 Promethearchaeota archaeon
CCTCCAAATATTAATACACAGTTTCCCTGAGAACATATCCCGTTCATGCCATAAGCTAAACCAATTTTTGCGTTAGGAACTTGTCTTTTATCAGCCTTACCCTTTAATTGTAACGCAATCTCAGCTACTCGAATTAATCCATTGGCCATTATTGGATTACTTGATAACACGCCTCCAGAGGGATTTACTGGAATAGAACCATTCATCTCTGTTTCGCCTTTCTCAATAAATTTACCGCCTTCTCCAGCAGCACAAAATCCTAGTGATTCGTAAATCATTAATTCGTGTATGCTAAAATTCTCACTTACCTCGCAAACATCTATTTCTTTAACAGGATCGGTAATATTTGCCATTTTGTAAGCTTCTTTAGCTGCTAATTCTAATCCGATCAAATCTGTCATGTTCCTATGTCCTAAATAATACGCATCAGTGCAACTTCCATATCCTTTAAGCCAAACGGGCGTATCTGTCATTTTTTTAGCTACATCTTCTTTCGCTAATAGCATAGCTACTGCACCATCTGAGAACGGAGGGAAATCCAATTCTTTTAGAGGATACGCTAACATCTTGGAATTAAGAACCTCATCAATGCTAATCTCTTTTTGTAAATGCGCATAAGGATTATTGAGAGCGTTTTTCCGATTTTTAACTACAACTTTAGCAGCTTGTTCTTCAGTCACGCCATATTTATTCATATACATATTAGCCATTAAGCCTGCTGATGAAATTTGGTCTAATCCTAAATGTCTTTGATAATAAGGATCAAAAATAGTATTGTTTACGAGATATTGGTTAACTTCAGAGCATTTACAATGTGAAACTACCAGTACTGTATCGAATGACTCTGACAAAATTCTCATTGCTCCGTAAATATAAGCGAAAGCACCATCTCCAGAGACTCTAGATTCAGCCTTTCTAACAGATCCTACAGCGTCTTGTATAGCCATGTTTGCTATCGTTCTACCATCGTTAAAATCGTTGGAACTAGTAATAACACACCCTACATCGTCGTTAGTAATTCCTAATTCGTTGTGAAGCTTTTTTACAACTTCAAAAACAAGTTCGGAGTAAGTTTGATCGATTTTATCTGCTTCGTATTTAGTTTGTGTGCATCCAACTATTCCTACTTTATCCATATCTGTTTTTTTCCTTTTTTTTTTATTTAATATATTTATTAAAAAGCTATAATCATAATTATTGAATTAGGTATAAAAAATTTTCAATAGTATTTTTTGAAAATTATCATTTTTAGTAATTTTATCTTAATTTTTGATCTATTTTGTAACTCTCTCAAATGAACTTTTTAATTCAAGAATTTTTGAGAATTACAATATTTTTAAAGAAAGATACTTAATTTTTATTCAACAATAAATTTTTGATCTTTGTTACAATCCATACTATTAAAAATAGGTATAAAAAATGTCAGAATCGAATCCAGATAATAAGTTAGTTATTTCAGCAGCATTGGCTGGTGCAATTACAACTAAGGAAAATAATCCAAATGTTCCATATACCGCAGAAGAATTTGGAGATGAAGCGAAGAAATGTTATGATGCGGGTGCTGCGATTGTCCATATCCATGCTCGACATCCCGAAAAAGGTAATCCAACGCATGACTTAGATTTAATAAAAGCAGTGTTAGAGAATATTAAATCAAAAGCACCTGATGTAATAATCAATTTAAGTTCTGCAATTAGTTCAGTTGCTACTGATAAACAAAGAATCGCGCCAGTTCAAACCTTCAAACCACCTTTAGCTTCGTTAAATACTGCGTCCATGAATTTCGCAGTTGGTGATTACAGAACAGGAAAAGTTGGTATGGGAGCAGGAAATATTTTCGCAAATACATTTAAAACTATTTCGAAATTTTCGAAAGAGATGAAAAAAGCTGGAACTAAACCGGAAATGGAAATTTACGACTTAGGAGGCATGTATAACATGCTTTTCCTAAATAGACAAGAAGGCACATTCGCCCAACCACTTCATTTCCAGTTTGTATGGGGCGTGCTTGGAGGAATTCCATTCACACCAAGGAACCTCGCATTGCAACTCGATCTAAAGCCTCCAGATGCTACTTGGAGCGTTTGTGGTGTTTCTAAGCAACAATTTCAAGCTGGATTATGTGCTGCAGCATGGGGCGGACATATTCGTGTTGGTTTAGAGGATAATATTCGCGTCATTTCAGGTGAATTAGCTAAAGGCTCGTGGGAACAAGTAGAATGGGCAGCTAAAGTTGCCGCGGCTGCGGGACGAGAAATAGCACAAGGTGAAGAAGCAAGAAAAATATTTCATCTAATGCAAGAACATGTGTCACTATAAGGATTAAGTTGAATTTAAACTCAAGTTTAATTCTAAACCATTATTTTTTTTTTATCAATTATAATATTTTTTCGAAGAATTAAAAAAATAAGAAAAAATTAATAAAATTAATAAAATACAAACAAAAATGAGTATATAAAATGTCAGAAGATTTATCAAAAAAATTAGTAATAACAGCCGCTCTCGCCGGTGCTGCGACGATAAAATCTCAAAATCCTGCTGTTCCATATACACCCGAAGAATTTGGGGATGAAGCAAAAAAATGTTATGATGCAGGAGCAGCAATTGTCCATATCCACGCAAGAGACCCAGAAAAAGGCAATCCTACGCACGAATTAGATAAAATTAAAGCCGTATTAGATAACATCAAAGAAAAGGCTCCAGATATTCTAATCAACTTAACTTCTGCTATCAGTTTAATAGTAACTGATAAACAAAGAATAGCTCCTGTTATAACATTTAAACCTCCAATTGCTTCCTTAAATTCCAATTCAATGAACTTTGCTGTTGGAGACCATAAAACAGGAGCCGTTGGACTTGGTGCTAAAGCTATATTTGCGAATACATTTGATACGATTCAAAAATTCGCTAAAGCTATGAAAAAAAATCAAGTCAAACCAGAAATCGAAGTATATGACTTCGGAGGCATGTACAACATTCTACATCTTAGGAAACAAGCGAAGGTGATTCTGGATCCACCTCTTCACTTCCAATTTGTCTTTGGAGTTTT
>JAUWHC010000355.1 GCA_030606095.1 Promethearchaeota archaeon
ATATAAATCAACAATTTATTTACGAAATAGAAGGCGAAGAGATACCAATATTAGTAAAATCCTTTTTACAAAATGAAACTCTTCTAAATCCCAATGAAGATATCAAAATAGGCGCAACAATTCAAAATTTGCACGGTTTTATCGATTTGGAAGTAAAAGTAAAAGTTCAATTAGTGTCTTTGGTTAACGAAGAATGGATAATTGCCGAAAAGTATACGGATGTAAAAACTCTAAAACCAAATGTAGATCCTAACGGTGCTGATACGCAAGATTTTTCCGTAAATCTTACAATACCGACTCTTCAAACAGACGGAGTTTGGCAAGGAGTAAACGCGCCCGTTAGAAAAGGAGGAGCTAAAACAATATTTACGGTCTATCTTGAATACAATGGAGAAAGTCATGAAGTTTATACTTACGATACTAATGAGTATTCTTTAATAATTAATAGCACTCAAAATGAATTTGAAGGGTACATTATAACTTTAAAATACGACGAGGAAATTACAGGAGCTTCTATATTAAAACCATTTGAAAGAGAATCGTGCCAATACATGCCCGATCAAACAACATTTATTGCAAATATATATGATAAAAACTTTATAAGCAGTTATAATCAATTTATCGATTCATTTTCCTTGAAAAAAATTATTCAATTCTCTGATATTGTTATTAATCCTCAAACACCAATGTACGGACAAAAATTTAACATTAGTTCTGTGTTAACAACCGAATTCGGCGATAAGATTGCAAATAAGAAGGTGACTTGCCAATATTATAATAGTGGTTTATGGGAAAACGTTTCATCTCAAATTTCGGGTGCTAATGGAGTTACAAGCATTGAAATTGATACTCTATCGCTACCACATGAAGATGACATACTGTTTAGGCTTACTTGGCAAGGAGAACAATATATTTTAGAGAATTCACAAAACATTTCTGTGTCTATATACAAAGTATCTAACAGCATATCGTTGGGAATTGTATCGAACGCAAATCAGATTACAAGAAACGGTAAAACAACAATAAAATTAACAATTAATAATATCGGCGATTCAGAATTAACAATTTCTAGTTCTAATATATCTATTTTAATCGAACCTTCTTTAGCATATAGTATTAATGAGGTAGACCATTTAATTTTAAACAACTTCCAGCCGGGAGAATCTACAGACATAATAATATCAATAGAGATTCCAGCTATAAATCAGATGACGATTACAATAACAGTAGAAGCAACTAATAAATTAACAAAAGAGAATATAACCGTTCAAGCGTTAAAAACTTTTGAAATTTATGACGTACCTCTTGCAGATTATCTCACTTTTTTCTTTACAGTAATTATGATCGGTATTATTGCGTTATTATGGGGCGGAATGTACTTATATGTCAAAAGAACCACGAAGAAAATTGAAACTCCTATTGAAGAACCCTCTAAGAAAAAACCAAGAAGAGGAAGATATGTAAGTGTAAGTGAATTACCCAAAGAAGAAAAAACCAAAAAGACGCCGGCAAAAAAATCAAGTAAAAAATTATCAAAAAAACAGAAACAAAAAGAACTGAAGACAGAAGAGCCTGCAACAGATCTAGATTCTTTATTAGAAGAAAAAGGTCTCAAAGATAAGAAATAAAAATCAAATCTACTTTTTTTAACATTCTTTTAAGATTTTTCTAAAAAAGAGGAAATAAAATTATATCTTTGAAATTGAAATTAGGTTTCTTTTTAGAAGACTTAAAGATGCCTTACCGTCTAAACCTGCTAAAGCAATTAGGATAATTGCATCAGACTTGACGATTACGGCATAACCACTTTCTAGATCGATAGTAGCAGTTTTAAATGCTCCTTTACCGATATTTTTACCCACATTGCTCGAATCTTTTATTAGAGCTAAGCAAGTTTTTGCTATCGCACTATGATCCATATCTGTAATCGTTTGTCCTATAATAACTTCTCCTTTTAGATCAGAGGCTATTAAACCTTCGGTTTCAGGAACTATGTCAAATAATTCTGATAATTTTTCTTCAATAACTTTTTTGTCTGCCATAGAAATACTACTCTTTATATCTATATTTATTAATATAAATTTGAATTCTGAATTAGATTACTCAAGTTAGACTAAATAAATTCTTAAATATATATATATTTTAAAGAAATTTAAATTTATCAAAAATACTAAAAAAAAGCGAAAAAATAACATTTAAGTCTTAAATAGTAAGTCGTTGATTTGTATTAACTAAGCTAAATTTTATTTTTATTATTTTTGTAATAATTTTTAAGCATTAAATATTATTAGGTTATTAAATATTATAGGTTATAGATCATAAAATCAGATAAAAAAATAATGAGAGAGAAGTTAAATTGATTAATAGAAGAGAAGTCAAAGAAATCATACGAAAGTTTGAAGAACGCGAAGGAATTCGAGGAGTAATCATTTGCGATTCAAGTGGTTTACCAATAGATTCTAACATGAATATTGAAATAAGCGAAGAAATATCTGCTTATGTAACATCGTTAATAGGGAAGGGACAGCAAGTCGTTAAAGCTTTAAAAGAAGGTGGCTTGAAATTCATACGTTTGGAGACATCAAAGGGCGAGACTATGATAGCTTTGGAGGAGCAGCTTATTCTGATTATCCTAAAGTAAATCAATCTTTTATTGTTTTAATTTTAAATTTTATTAGACATTCTTTATTATATTTCAATATCCACATTTGAATCTATAGGTAAACCGCTTTAATCACAAATGATGATTTTTTAAAGAAAAAATTAGTTTCTAAAGAAAAAAATCTTTAAACATGTTATGCGCTCTTTCTTCCCCTATTGAAGTTAGACCCATATGTCCAGGGCAGACGAGAAAAGCGTCATTGAGGGATTTATTGTACATTATTTTATTTTTGATACTTGCGAACAAAAGATTTTGATCTCCTCCCTGGAAATCCGATCTTCCAATGCTCCCTCTGAATAATAAATCGCCAGAAAATAAAATACCGTCAATCTTTTTGCCGTTAAATTCCTTGACATCTGAGGAATAAAAGCATAATGACCCTGGGCTATGACCAGGCGTTTCTAATGCGTGAAGGTTAATTTCTCCGATATTTATCGAATCACCCTCGACTAACCACCTATTAGCTTCCTTTTGGAATGTCCCAGATTCGTGTTCTTTTTTACTATACATCAATGGTATTTTAAAATGGCGCATAATTTTTCCAACTTTAGTAGTATGATCGAAATGTCCGTGAGTTAGTAAAACCGCGATAGGTTTTCCTCCTACTTGTTCAATAGATTTAATAATAGCGTTTCCATCTCCACCTGGATCTATTACAACCATTTCTTTTGTTTCGTTAGAACCAAAGATATAACAATTAGTTGCTAAAGATCCAACAACCAGCTTCTTGAAAATCATGATATCTTTGCTCACAAAAATTCGACAACAAAATTCTTTTATCTGAAAAAAGATAAAA
>JAUWHC010000071.1 GCA_030606095.1 Promethearchaeota archaeon
CGTCAAATTCTTTCTCTGTAGATTCAATTTCTCTTACGACATTTTTAAGGACTGGAATCCAGAAAAAGGGAATAAAAATCCAAAAGAAGATTGAAATCATCATTCCAATAACAAAACCGAACATATCTGCGATAATGGTTCCGATTAAAGGACCAATCGCCCGTCCAATGATATCAAAAAAATTTGAGGTTGCCAACACAGTTCCACGGTTTTCTGGGAGGTTTAAGTCTACGACTGTGGCATACCAGTTCCCGTTTACTGCTCCATTCACAAACATTCCAATACTGAATAGTACGATCCAAATTAATAAGCCTGGAAATAAATTAGGAGCGCTAAATGGAAAAATTAATGCGACGAATAGAAATGGAATAGGAGCAATATTGCCAAATAACGCTAAAAGAACCCTCGCTTTTTTATTACCTTTTTTAAACTGCTTGTCTCCAACATACCCAAATACTACAGTCCCAAGTATGATACTTACGAGAATGATTAAGAAAATTAGCACAGTCACATCCGCGGTAATCCCATGAGATACTTCCATATATGCGTAAAGTAAGGTTAGTATAATGCCGGTAGGAATCGTATCTACAAAATTAACAACTAACCAAATGTTAGCTTTCTTTTTAAAAATTATCCGTACATCTGATAGTTTTATCCTATAAGAGTAATCGATAACGTCTATATCAAAGGAATGATCTTTACCCAAACGAGAAGGTTCTTTAAAAAGCAAAAACAATAACGTTGCCAAAATACCAACAATACCAATTATTAGAAAGGGGAATCTCCAATCAGTACTACCGGCATATGTAGCTAAAGCACTACCAAAAACTATTCCAAAAAAAGATGCGATCGAGAAAAACGAAAAGCTTTTAGAGCGGTCCTCACGCGAGACCATATCCCCCATTAACGAAAAAATGCTTGGAATTAATGCGCCATATCCTATTCCTGTTAAGATAGTTAAGAAGAAAAAAACGGAATAACCAATGATTCCAGGTGGAACAGTTATGGTGAAAAGCGAAAAGATGGAAAATATTAACGAACCAAAAAACACTATCCATTTTCTCACAATTAAATCGGCCAAATACCCCGAAATTAACATCGTTATTCCAGTAAAAATCATAAAAGAGAAAGTAAGTGCTCCGATAGGTGCAGTATCACCTCCAAACCCGAAATAACTTGAAATCACGAGTAAATTAGGCGAAATCATATTTGCTACAGAATTAATTAGCGTAATAATCAAAACAAATAGAATAATTGACAATAATGGTATTTTTTTAGAAATATCGTTCATACTAAAAATTTAAACTTCATTCTATAAAAAGATTGAAAAAGACTCTAAAACTTAAAATAATTCATAAAGAATTAGATTACAATATCTTAATTAATCTTACATCAAAGGAAGAATCTAAAAATCTAGATATGCAAATTAAAAACTAACAAAGCTCTCCTTGTTTTTCGTAGCAGTCAAAAACACTATCTAAATTTTCGATATAATTTTGCATAGATGCATACCATCTATCAAGTAAATCGCGAGTCTGCTTCTTAATCATTTCTAAATCTTTTGCTCCGTAAACATATAGATATCCGCGTTTTGTTTTATCTTCTATATTCTTTTTTTCGCTGAACTCTTTTAAAGACATTGATTTTCTTTCGACAACATTAATCTCAATTAGTGTTTGGAGGGCCCTTTGAATTGAACTACGATCCTTTTTAAAAATTTTAGTTAATTCCATCGTACTCACGTTTTGGTGTTTTAATAGATATGAAAACACAACAGATTCTATAACGTTAAGTCCTAATATGCATTTAAATAATTTTCCACTTCTAAAAATCTTTTTCTCTTCTAACATACCTTTTAATTGTTCTGAAATACTTTCCAAGAATTAACACCAATAATTATTTTGCTATTTAATGAAAAATTTAATAAAACAAAAATTAAAAAATAAATTACGCGAAAGACTGAAGTTTTTCCAAGATTCTGTTCATGTAATCTTCGTTTATTGCGCCAACAATTTTATGTATTACCTTATTATCTTTAATAAATAATGTCGTAGGAATTCCAGTAATTCTGTAATTTTGGGCTATAGAGCCGACTTCGTCAACGTTTACTTTAACAAAGATAAAATCTTGATAGCGCTCCTTTTGAATTTTTTCGAATATAGGTGCAAACATCAGGCAAGGAGAGCACCAAACCGCCCAAAAATCTATTATTATAACCCTATCAGAGAAATCTTGGGTTAATTTATTAAACTCTTCTGCCGAATGAATTTTAACTATTTCTGTTGGCATCGATTGAGCTTTTATCAGCATTTCGGCCTTTCTTAGCCGAATCTTTTCTAAATCATTATCAGACATTTTCTTTTCCGTTTTTGTGTTGTTTACTCTTATGTTTAAAGTGGTGATATAGTGCATCACAATCACATAACTTTATTAATTTATAATATTTAACCTTCTATTTAAAGCTCGCGATTATGAAAAAAAAGGCACAACAAAAGAATGAAGAACGAAAAAACGAAAACTTTTCAAAACTTTTTTTTATTTTTAATTAAGATTGACAATATTCGCTGACTGTTCTTCTATTACTAACACTTAAAAGAGCAAATTTATTCTATTTTTCTATAAGTAGATTTCGGTGAAATTAAATATGAACATCCATTCGCTTTTTATATTAAAAAATACTGGAGCTTGTATTTACAGCAGAAATATAACGACCGATTTTGATAATATTGAACCTAATTTAATTACACCCTTTTTTTCAGCGTTATTTTCATTCTCAGCAAATGTTATCTCTAAACAGACTCCGGAAATTCTCGAAATGGGCGGATTTAGAATTGTTTTTAAAGTGAAAGGAGAATTTATTTATGCTATTTTAGCAGGCTCAAGTGCAAGTTTATTGTTTATTAAATCCCGTTTGGTTAGTATAGCTGATGTTTTTGAAGAATTTTTAGAGAACAACGATGTTGAAGATTGCCAAGAAATCATGAGTGCCGAATTCGACTCTAAAATTGATTCAATCATTACCGGTGAAGATGAATTGATCGGTAGTCAACATTTATATAAAAAAATTATTGATTTCATTAAGAGATTAATGTTAGAAAATACAATATTAGGTGCTACTTTATTTACGATCAATGGAAAAGTAATTTATACTTCTCTTCCACATAAAATATTATTATCCTCTTTAAAAGAATTAGAAATTAGACATATGGTGGCAAACGAATTCAAATTGACATTTGTTAGCTTAGATAATGGTCAAAAAGTCTTTACGAGAAAAATAAATATTCCGTGGAAGCTCGATCCATTATTGGTCGTAGTGCTATTCGAGTCTTCGGTCCCTCTCGGTATGGCTGAAGTAAATTTAGACAAATTAATTAAAACAATCGAAAATATCCTTTAATTTTTTAACCAATTCCTTGATTTTTACCCTTGTTTGTATGGTAATTTTACTATAAAGGTACTTCCTTTATGTCTTCCTTCCGATTCGGCCCAAATTTGACCACCATGCAAATCGATTATTGATCTTGATATGAACAATCCGAGCCCTGAACCTCGGATGTCAATAAATTCTAATCCTTCCCCAACTCTTTCTATTTTACCAAATCGAGTAAAAATAAATTTCATTTCCTCCTTCGTTAAACCTATTCCTGTATCGCATATTAATAACTTAACCCAATTTTCAGACTTTTTAAGGCTAACTTTTAAATTGCCTTTAGGTGGAGTATTTTTTATCGCATTTGATAATAGGTTTGTAAATACTTGTATAATTCTTATTTCATCTAATTCTAAATATAAATTTTCTAAGATATCTAAATTTAAAGTAATATTTCGTTTTTTCAGAAAAAATTTCATATTATTGCAAGATTCTCGAACTAACTCGCATAAATCGATCATTTTTTTATTTAATTTGAACTTATCATATTGTAATCGTGAGATATCAAGTAAATTTTCGACCAAACTATTTAATCTTTTACCTCCTTTTTCAATAATTTGTATTAATTCTAATGCCTCCGAATCTAATTGTGACTTATAGAAACTTAAAAAAAGTTCAGATGAACCCAGAATTTGCATTAACGGCGTTTTCAACTCATGAGAAATTCCTGATATTAGCTCTTTTCTAATTCTATCAAGCTCTTTTAACTTTTTTATCTCTTCTTTTATGAGATTCTCTATTTTTTTTCGTTCTGTTATTTCTCGTATAAAAACTGCAACTCGATCTTTAGTGAAAAAAAGATTACGAGCTTCAAAATCTCGAAGTTCGCCTTTAATGGTAAGGTCGTATTCAATTATATTTGGTTGTTGAGTTTCTATTGTTCTTTTTATAGCATTAGTACATAATAATGCTTCCTTTTCAGGTAATATATCTAGCATTTTATTACCAATAATCTTCTCTGGAGGTAAATATAGCATTTCTTCTTTACCTCTATATTCTAGAATGGTAGTATCTTTGGAAACTAAGAAAAACAAGTCCGGAATTACTTCAAATATTCTTCGAAATTTGTTTTCAGATTCTTTCAATTCTTCTTCTGCATGTACTCGCTCAGTAATATCTTCAAGAATGCACAATACACCAGTTACTTCTCCGAAAGAATCGCGAATGGGACTTATGTATAGCTTACAAGTGATCTCTTTATTCCATTTTGATTTATAAGCAAATCTCTTTATAATCAATTCTCCACTATCAATGCAACGTTTTATTGCTGCCGAAGCACCAACCTTTTTTAGCAGAGGAAAAGTTAGGAGATTTATTTTTTTTGTAGCTTCGGCGGATGGTGAACCAAGTATTTTTAACAATGCAGGATTGGCAATCTTAATATTTCCTTTTATATCTGCTGAAAATATCCCTAAAGGAGCATGTTTAATCAGCATACGATATCGCTCTTCACTATCCCGTAAAGCCTCCTCCGCTTTTTTACGTTCGGTAATATCACGGACGATAGATAAGAAGAATGTTTTCTTTTTGGATTTTAGAGGTGCTATATTAATCTCAAGCGATAATTGAGTGCCATCACGATGAATACCAACCTTTTCAGCAAGATTATCAAAAATTTTTTCAGGTTCTGAATAGATTGGAAGGGATTGCTCTGTTGGCGGTGTTAAATCCGATGTTTTCTTTTTTAACAGTTCTGAACGTGTATAGCCAAATAATTGGCTAGCCGCTTGATTTGCATCAATGATCTCTTCTTTCTCGTTCTCTAAAAAGATTGCATTACTCGCATGTTCAAAAAGTGTCCGATAGAATTCCATACTCTCACTTAATCTTTTTTCTATCTTCTTACGTTCAGTAATGTCTTGAATCATAATTTGGATAAAATTAGTTTCATTTAATTTAACTAAAGAAGATCGTGATTGTACCCAAATCTTTCTCCCATCCTTTTTAGAAATTTGAAATTCTATCGGTTTTGAAATTACTTCTTTAAACAGAAGTTTTTCTCTTCCTTTCAATAATAATATGAATTTGGAGGGTATTATGGGTAGTTCTAAATAATTCTTACCAATAAAAGAGCCTTTTTTATAACCAAACATCTTTTCAGTCGTAGAATTATAGTCAATGATCACTCCTTTCATGTCTAAAAGTATAATTGAATAAGGAGAATTTTCAAATAAACATCTATATTTCTCTTCAGAAGCTTTATATTTAGTTATATCTCGTATATTAACAATAAAAGCAATTGGTTTCTTATAATCATCTAAAATTAAATTCACATTAAATTCACTAATGAAATTGGAATCATCTTGCCTTACAAGTACATATTCAATATTTCTAATATATCTTTTATATAAGATTTTTTCTAAATTTTTCATAGCTTCGTCCTGATTGACTGAAGCAATTAAATCGATAAAACTTTTTCCAATTAGTTTTGTAGTATCAGAAACCCCAAATAAGTTAAATGCTTGCTGAGATGCTTCGATAATCTTCCATTTTAAATTAGTGATAATTGTGGCATCTGGAGATGCCTTCACTAACATTTTATATAATTTTTCACTCTCTTCTAACATTTTATGAAGTATTTTTCAAAAATCATTAAAATTTTCTGCAATATTTTAACAAATCTCAATAAAACATACAATTTTCTATTTTGCGTTTTTATTAATTCCCTAATTTCAATAATTTTCAGTAAAATATTCTATACTATTTTTTTGTTAGAATATCATATTAAATTATTATTCAAAAAATTAATGGACCTCTTAGTATATATTTTTTTTGTAAGTATAATTTTTTGAGATTGAAAATTTCAACAATAATTTTTTCTAAATCAGTTTAAGTTTAGTTAATATTTTATAATAGTGAATTTAAAAGGCTCTATTAAAAATCTATTTAATAATCTTTTTTTTTTATTAATAATTTAAAGATTTAATGAAATATGATGTAATAATTATCGGTGCTGGGATTTCCGGAGCATCTTTAGCGTATAAGGCATCAAAGTACGCAAAAACGCTTCTAATTGAATCGCAAGATTACGATCGGGAAATACCTGTTAGAACAAATATATTTGCAGAACATAATAAACCTTTTATTGACGATGTTTTTTGGAATGACGATTCAATTTTTCCACGTCCTTTTCTCCAATTAAACTTTAAGAGTGATAAGTATGATGGCCTTTTGAACTCGAAAGAGTTTGACAGGCCTCTAGGGAAGATTTCACACACAGAAATATTCATTAAAAAACTTATTGATAAGTTTAAAGATCAAGGTGGTACAACGAAATATAATGAAAAAGTAGCAAAAGTAGTAAAACATATTGATTATGTTGAGGTGGTTAACAATAAAGGAGAATCTTATACCGCTAAACTTTTAATTTTAGCTACAGGTTCTCGCGGATTTGATTTGCAGAAATCGTTAGGTTTTGAAACTCCTGACTCTTTTATGGGAATATATACTAATACCTACGCCGATGAAAGCCTACTAGATGAGAATTTTAACTTTCAATATATGTTTCATCTAAACCCTAACATAAGCCCTAATGGACCCTTCTTTTTTAATGTAGGAAAAGGTAGGGTTTCGACAGGATATCTAGGAAATAAAGAATCTCCCGACCAACTCAGAGAAAAATTAGAAAGAATTCTAAGAAACTATAAGAAAATTCAACCTTTTATAAAAGGATTGAAATGGGACGGAAATTTTATAACTGGAGGGATTTCAAAACATCCAATAAGTACCATGACTAAAGATCGCGTAATTGTCTTAGGGGAAGCCGCAGGAGTGGTTACAGGATTCTTTTACGAAGGACTTTTAGGTGGTTTAGCTAGCGCTGATATCGCAGCAAAGCTTATAAAACCGTTATTAGAAAACAATTCAAACTTTTCAAGACCAGAATTGATAATGTACGACCAGGAAATTGCTCGAATTTTGCTGAATGGCTATTTTAGAAATGGAGCTGCCTGTGAATTGTTATTCTACAGTAATGATTCGTCCGCAAAAACCTTATGGACAACTTATACTAACTTGTTAAATACTAATAAAACAGTTAGAAAATATATCTATGAAGCGCATATTATCCAAGATTTATGGAATTACGACACGAATAGGGATAGATATGTCGGAGAGCGTTTATTTGGTGCTCTACCAGGGTTTCAAAAATTAACCTTGTGGCCAAAATTTCTAAAAGCGATGTCCAAATAGTATTTGTTTTTTAAAATCTTTTTTTAAATATTCACAAAATTTGACCTAAAGTAAATTATAATAAGATCAATAAATTAAAATTTAATACATATGAGTAAGAAATTTATTTGTTAGCAAACTTCTCTGATAAGCCTTTTTGAAGTTTTTCTACTGATTCTTTTATATTTGCAATTAAAGGATTAATCTCGTTTCCTATTTCGGGATTCATTTTGATTGCTTTATCTAGGTTTTGGATCGCCGAATGGTAATCATTTTTATCTAAATAGGTATATCCCATAAAAAGCCAAGCGAACACGTAATCTGGGTCGATCTCCGTTGCCTTTTTATAAGCATCAATTGCGTAATCAAGTTGTTCCTTATGTTTATATGAATTTGCCATATTATAGTATGCTAACGCATAAATTGGTTCAAATGCAACTGCTTTTTTATAAGAGTCGATTGCTTTATCGAATTGCTTTAATTTTTCATAACTAAATCCTATATGATTCCATGATTTTGCGTGTTTAGGGCTGAGATTAATAGCTTTCTTAAAATAGTCAATGGCAGTGTTGTATTCGTGTCTATCGTTGTTTGCAATACCGATATAATAGTAAGCGTCTATAAAAGTACTATCTAGTTCTATTGCTTTATTGCAATCTGTGATGGCATTATCATAGCTTTTTCTTTTAATCTCTAATATAGCTTTTTCAATTAATTTCAGCTTGTATTCGTATTTAATAGCAATTAAGTTTTTGAATTCTGGACTTTTGATGGATTCGTTAATTTTAATTGCTCTTTCAAAGTTTTCAAATGATTCTTTAAAGGTTTCGCTATCTGCTAGTTGTACGCCTTGCTCAACTAGTAGCTTGATTTCAGAGTGGTATACTTCGTCAATAGATTTCTTTATTTGTTCCATCTCTTGAAATCTACGGTTGGGGTCATCGATAGTTTTAGCGTAATCCATTTTTTTGTTAAGTTTTTCGATTTCTTTTTCGAATTTCTGTATTTCTTCAGATAAATCTCCACGGTCTACTAACTCTTTTAATTCTGCTTGATAGACTAAACCTTTAATTTTGTTAATTTCTTCTTCCATCTCTTGAGTTAGGTACATTTTATTCGTCATTTCCAGAGCCCTATTAAAAATAACTATTGCTTCCTTATAATTTTTCAGAGCTAATATACCTGTACCTTCTTTAAGAACGTCCTCAATTTGGGCGAGATAGACCTTATTTACAGTATTTTTTAAATCCATAGAATATTCGTTTGTTTCTTCAGGAATAGCCATTCTCTTTGCGATACTAATTGCAGCATATAACTCGCTAATTGCTTTTTCGTAATCTCGTTGTCCTATTTTTTGAATCGATTTTTCTTTAATAAAAGTAATCCTCTTTTTACAAGTATTGTTAATTAAATTAGTTATATCGGTTATCTGATCGTTTCGTTCTCTTGATTCAGCCATCTTATTTGCAATTTCCAAAGCCTTATGATAAAAATCAACTATTTCGTTTACAACACTAACATTTTCCTCAAAATTTTCTTTAATAGTTAGCTCCTTTCCCTTATCTAAAATAGGTTTAATTCTTTCTAAATAAATTGGATTCAGCACACCTGAGGCAATAGAATTTATTCGGTTTATTTCCGATTTTTTTTGTTCTGAATCGTACATTTCATT
>JAUWHC010000049.1 GCA_030606095.1 Promethearchaeota archaeon
AAACGCCCCTGCGAATCCTAACAAAAACATGGGAGAACTAATAATAAAAATTACTCCAAATTGAATTAGAAAACTTACCGCCACCCATTTCATTCTTATTCTTTTTTGAGCGTTAGTTATTTCTAACCCGAGCCTTAATAATAAGATATCTACACCCACACAAGCAGCCATAAGGATTAGAAGCACAATATCCTCCTTTGGAGGACCTCCCATTTGTAATAAATTTTGTAACATCTCTATTTCAATAACCGTAGAAGTTCTATTTAAATTTGATTTAATCTAACTTTTTTTATTCAATTACTTAAAAAACACATATGAGATTTCTGATTTAAAGTTAATTTTTTTAATCAGATATTTTAAATTAGAATAAAATATTTTAGATTCATAATAAAAATTATTACAAATTATTGGAGGAAACTAACAAAAAAGAATAAAAGTGATTTATTCAATGGTAGAAACTAATATTACAAATGATGAACCGAGAATCTTCGTGGCAGTATGCCAATGAGGTATTAATGTTGCCGAAATAATCGATACTAAAGCTCTATCAGAATTTTCTAAAACGCTTCCAAATGTAGTCGAAGCTTTAGATTATATTTCGTTATGTACGCAAGCAGGGGCTGAATTCATCAAAGAAAATATGATAGAAAGCAATGCCAATCGATTTGTTATAGCATCTTGTACACCAATAACTCATGAACCTGTTTTTAAAAGCGTTCTAGAATCAATGGGTATAGACCCTTCCTACTTGGAATTCGTGAATATACGAGAACATGCAAGTTTTGTTCATAGAAAAGATAAGCCAGGTGCACAAAGAACCGCTGAGGATGCTATTCGTTCAGGAGTTGCAAGAGCCGCAGTTTTAGAAAAAATCTTAGTGAGGGAAGTTGATATAACGAAAAAGGCTTTAATTATTGGTGGTGGTGTAGCTGGATTATCAGCAGGGATTGATTTAGCTGAAGAAGGTTTTGAAGTTTATTTAGTTGAGAAAAGCCCTACAACTGGTGGAAAAATGGCGATGTTAGATCGAACATTTCCTACTGATGATTGTAGTATATGAATCCTTGGCCCTGTTATGCTCGAAGCAGCAAGAACTCCAGGGTTAAATGTATATACTTATAGTGAAGTAGAAGAGGTTTCTGGATTTGTTGGAAACTTCGATGTTAAAATCCGTAAAAGGGCAAGGTATGTTAATAACGACTGCAATGGTTGCGGTGCTTGCTTTGAAGTGTGTCCCGCTTACGGATACGACGAATTTAACGAAGGAATGAACCCAAGAAAAGCAATTTATATATCCTTTACTCAAGCAGTACCCTCGATAGCCCAAATTGATATGACGAGATGCATTAAATGTGAATTGTGTAAAGGTGTTTGTGAAGTTAAAGCAATTGATTTTGATCAAGAAGATGAAATTGTAGAAGTTGAAGTTGGCTCAATAATAGTAGCTACAGGATGGGACGAGTACGAACCAGAAACGGGTTATTTAGGTTACAATGTCTATCCAAATATAATAACCCAAATGAAGTTAGAAAGGATTCTTGCACCTAACGGACCAACCGTTGGACATTTAGTTCGCCCTTCTGACGGAAAAAAACCTGAAAAAGTACTATTTATTCAATGTGTCGGGTCGAGAGATTTAAACATGAATACTTATTGCAGTGGTGGAGTATGTTGTATGGTTTCAATTAAAAATTCTAAACTTATAAAACAACATTATCCTGAAATGGAAATCTCTGTTGCTTACATAGATATTCGAGCCGCTGGAAAAGATTACGAAGAGTATTACACCGCATCACGAAAAGAAGGTATTAGATACATTAGAACTAATGTCTCAAAAATTCAAGAAGACCCAAAAACTCAAAATCTTAAAATAATTATCCAAAACACACTTAGTAGCACAAGATTAAAAGAACTTGAGTACGATATGGTGGTTCTATCGTGCGCTATGGTACCTGCTAAGGGAGTAGAAAAAATTGAAAGAATCTTAAAGCTTGAAACGAGCCAAGATGGATTCTTCAAGGAATTTCACTCTCGTTTAAATCCAATTGACACCAAAATCCCCGGTATCGTACTTGCAGGAACTTCTCAGGGCCCTAAATCTGTAGCTGAATCAATAGCTCAAGGGAGAGCAGCAGCATCTTCTTTAGCACGATTGATGGGAAAGGATAAATATAGGATTTTATTAATTCGAGCTACTGTAGACAAAGATAGATGTGCGAAGTGTGGACTGTGTGAATTAAATTGTTCTTACAATGCAATTAAGACTTTAGCTGATGGGGCAGAAGTAAACGAGATATTATGCCGTGGATGCGGTTCGTGCTTAGCCAATTGTCCTTCTGAGGCGATTACGCTAAGATACTACCGTGAACCTCAATATGAAAAACAAATCGATGCAATTTTAGAAGAGATATAGAGAAGTGTATAAAATGGCGACAAACGATAAAGACCAAATAAAGATTTTAGCATTTATGTGCTGGAAATGAGGTTATGGTGCTGGAGATATGGCGGGTACGATACGCGCTCAATACCCTGCTACGATTAGACCTATAAGAATCAACTGTACTGGACGCGTAACGCCTTCACTTATGATGCGCGCGATTGGAAAGGGCGCCGATGGAGTAATTGTTGCAGGATGATACGAAGGAGAATGCGATTATGAAACGGGTAATTTAGTAGCAGCAAGAAACGTGAAGTATACGAGAGAAATTTTAAAAACTACGGGTGTTTCCCCCGATAGAGTCCAAATGTTCCATTGTAGCGCAGCTGAAGGTCAAAGATTTCAAGAAGAAGTCACCAGAATCTCAGAAATAATCGAAAATTTAGGCAGCAATCCAATTAAAGAATCTCTGCGTTCAGAAATGAAAAAAAAAGATTCAAAAGTAGAACAAAAGAAAAATTAAACCGAAGGAATGACTCTTGCGAGAAAAATTTAGTCGCAAGATGACGAACCATTAGCTATGGTTTCGGAAATTATTATTTCTATAATAATTATTTATTCTAAATTAATAGAATTTGAAGTTTAAAACAATTAAACTTCTACTAAGTAAGA
This sequence comes from Promethearchaeota archaeon, assembly GCA_030606095.1. GTDB lineage: Archaea > Asgardarchaeota > Lokiarchaeia > Sigyniarchaeales > SOKP01 > SOKP01. Next base: position 3,050 of record JAUWHC010000049.1, read on the forward strand.
TAAAGTATAAAAACCCATCTTTATAGATACACTATAATTTCAATTTTGTTTGAAATTCAAAAAAAACCGATTTAAAAAAAAAATAGGTGAAAAATAATGGGAGAAACTTCTAAAGTAGGAATATCAGCATCTAAAGTTGTAGCTCTTATTGGTGCATTAGTTGTTATTCAAGTAAGTATTGCATATTTTTACTCAGGTAATGTAATAAATATACTATATGGAGTAATAGGTTTAATCTTTGTGGCTATAATCTTTATGTCATTAGAAATCGTTGATTTGAAAAAAGCAAATATCTCATATTATTGGTGGATATTGTTAATTATCGGTGCTCTTTTAATACTATTTGGATATTTGGTCGGAAGTGGATATCTTGCAGGTATTTTGGTTTTAATAGCTGCACTACTAGAACTCTTGAGTCAAAAGAAAACTTATAGTGCATCTAAAATAGTCGCTTTAATTGGAGCATGTTATGCCATATATGAATCCATAATGCTATTTCTTTCTGGTTCAATAGCCCTTGCTATTGTTGGAATCGTTTTTGCAATAGTATTAATTTTAACTTTACCAGCTAAAATAGACGTAATAATACCTTATGCATGGTGGGTTGTGTTAATAATTGGCTTTGTAATATTTACTTATGTAGCCAATGATAGCGGAATAATTATAATGGTGGCCTTTATTCTTATCCTAATGGCTTATTAATCTACAATTTAAATCTTTTTTTTTTATTTTTACAGGTTTTATTCTATGTAAGATTATAATAGAAAATTCAGACTATTCACTTAATTTTTAATTTCACAATGAATTTATAATACTAATAGTGATTTTTTAATGGGAAAAAAGGATCAAAGATTAGTTGCCGAAAATCAATTTTTAAGAGCTGAGCAACTGTTTAGGGCTAGACAATTTAAAAAAGCAGGTAATAAATACCATGTAGCGGGAAATTCGTATCTTAAGTTAAGTGAATTTGAAAAAGCAAAAGTCTGTTTCATTAATAGTTCAAAATCGTTTATAATATTAGAGAAATTTGATACTAGTATAGAGTTATTCAGACAATCTGGAGAGGCTTGTCTACACGATAGTAAGTTTTTAGAAGCTAACCAAATTTATAAAGAAGTCATTAACTATATTCCTAAATTGAAAAATATCAGCGATAGGAATTCAAATTTCGTAATATTTTCGGTATTATCGTATTTTTGCTCGTTTGTTAAAGGTTCTCCTGATGAGGGTTTAGATTTTATAAAAAGAACTAAAAAAAAAGTTGATAAAATATATTTTAAGGAACATTCTCTAATAAAGCTCGTTTCTGAACTAACAATAGCGCTAAGAGATGAAGACCCAAAATATCTCGATAAAATTATTAATAATGTTGGGCGTTATAAATTCAGAGATGCTGAATTAAAATTGTTAAAGAATGTATTACTATTAACAAAATTTAAGCTTTTAATAAACATCACATTTAAATTAGATAAAGAAACATACACGACTAAAGAAATCATAAATTTGAATTTGGGTTTTGATACTTCAAACCTCTTACAAGTTTTAAAAGACTCTTTTTTACATTATGAATTAGACGAATTCAATATAACAAAAATATTGGTAAATCTCTCAGATAATTTGTCTACTAGTAAAAAATCAAAAGCTCCTTTCAGAATTGAAGTTGGAAAGCAAGCGCACTTAGAGTTCTCATTTAAACCACATTTTCAAGTCGATAATCCAAGAATAGGTCCTATGTTTTTAACGTGTGAGTTAAACAATAATTTGATATTTATTTATGAAACTCAATCAATAAAACCACATTTAATTTCTCCTCCTGCCACATTAAACACATCTATTAAGAATTTAAGACCTCCTCTTATTGATCAAACTTTTCCCTTAGAAATTTTGGTTGAGAATAAAGGCGAAGGAGAAGCGTTAGATGTAAAAATTGATGTCGAATTTCCCGAAGATTTGAAAGTTATGAGAGGTACCACGAATAAACAAATCTTTTCATTGAAGACGAATGAAGAATTAAAATGGGAAATTAGTCTTAAACCCATTGAAGCAGGAGATTACATAATTAAAATAAATTTAAAATTTATGGACTCTGATCAAAACAAAATAGAAGAAACAAAAGATTTTCCATTCTCTATAAAATTATAACGCTTTTCTTTTAATTATATTTGAATTGGTTCTTTTGAGACAGAAGTAACTTGCTCACATTCATTTTTCCCAATTATTATATCGTCTTCTAATCTTATTCCCCACTTACCTAACCAGTATAAACCTGGTTCGTTAGTGTATACCATATTTTCTTTAAGTTTATAATTGTCAGGCATTTTCCAACTTATTCTTCCCCCAATGTCATGTGCTTCAAAACCTAACGAATGCCCTAATCCATGGAAAAATAGTTTTTCATGATCGTACCCTTCTTCTGATAAATATTCGCGACATTTTTTAGCGGACATATTGTTTGGAGTACCGTCAGTAAAGTATTTATTTGCTACTCGTTTCGATTCATAAAGAGCGTGATACGCGCGAATAAAATCTTCCGTAGGATGTGTACCGACCCAGAACGTCCAAGTTATGTCAGAACACATCTCTTCTATTTGTAGTCCACTATCGATTAGTAAAACTCCTTGTTCAATTTTTTTTATGGATGTGTTGTGATGAGGATCGGCCGAATGAGCTCCGGTTGCAACAATCGTTCCAAATGATGGTTTTCCTAACTTCATATATTCGTATTCTATTTTTGCTTTGATTTCATTTTCTGTCATACCAACTTTAACCCAATTCGGTACCGTATCTAAGATTTCCATAGTTGCTTTACACACATTCCGTAAGTCGTTTAATTCCTCTGAAGATTTAACGCTCCTTAAATTATCTATTATTGGTGCTGCTGAAATGAACTCCGTTTGAGGAGCCAACTTTTTCAACGAAAAATAATCACCAGCACGAATATAATCCGCATATGCTGTACTTTCCGCGCTTAAAATACTTTCCCCAAAATTCAGAGCTATACGTGGTTTATTAATTATTGAACTTAACGATGAAACTAAATCCTTTAAAGATCTATATGTCATTACATCAACATCAATTCCCTTGCTTTTTAAAGAACGCTCGATCATAGGTGCTTCCATTTCGACGGCAAGGACTTTATGTTTTCCATCTTTTGCCACATAGATGTAGTGTCGGGCGTGAGATTCAACTCCTATTAGATATCGAGAATTAACATCGCTGTCTTCGCTACAAACAATTAACCAACCATCGCTCTTGAGTTCTTGGAGTACTTTTTGAGCTTTTTCGAACTTATTCATATATCAAATCATTTAATGGTTTTTAATTAATTTTACTAAAATAACTAAATAAAATAATCGAAAAAACCTAATACAATTGTAAAAATTTCAATTAAATTTATTTAATCAAACTCTCTAATTAATAATTAAATACACAAAATTGTGATATTATGAAGTTCAAAGTAAAAGAAATAAATTTCGAAACTGGGAATACCAAAGCTGTTGTTCTTAATGTTAAAGACGCTCAAGAATTAGGACAGAAAGCTGGCGAACGTATTGTCGTAAAAAATCCTCAATCAAAATCTCTTGAAGATAAATATTGGGTGGCAATACTACAAATTGATTATTCTAATTCTTTGGTTCACCCTGGAGAGATCGGAATTTTTTTAGATATCCTTAAGGAGAAAAAGGATTTAGTTGATAATATGATGATATCCGTTAAACCGGCAGATCCACCTGATTCTTTTATATATATTCAGAAAAAAATAAGAGGGATTAAATTAACAACTGAAGAAATCAATAGTATAATTCACGATACAGTCTCTGGTTCTTTATCAAGAATTGACTTAGCAGCATTTATAACGGCGGTGTCTATAAATGGCATGGATAACGAAGAGATGACAGCATTGACTTATGCTGAAGCGAGAAGTGGAGAGCTTTTCGACTTTGGACTGGAAGTTTATGACAAGCATTCAACAGGTGGTGTGCCAGGAAATAAGGTTACGCTTATTATTGTTCCGATTGTTGCAGCTGCCGGGTTAACAATTCCAAAATCATCAACAAGAGCTATAACTTCTCCTTCTGGAACTGCTGATTCTATGGAAGTTCTAGCTCCTATTGCTTTTGATGCTGAAAAATTGAAAAGCATTGTATCGAAAGAAAAAGCGTGCATTATATGGGGCGGAGCCTTAAATACTTCGCCTGCAGATAATATATTAATCGAAATTGAACGTCCACTCCACATGGATCCCGTAGGACTTATGATTCCATCTATACTCACTAAAAAGCTTTCTCTTGGAGTTAAAAAGCTTGTATTAGATATACCCGTTGGTCAAGGAACAAAATTTCCTACTCCTGATAATGGGAAGCAGTTTGCTTATTTATTTAAAGAAATTGCAAAAAATGTAGGGATTGAAGCGGAGTGTGCCCTAACTCTTGCCCATCAACCAATTGGACACGCAATTGGTCCAGGATTAGAAGCTAAAGAAGCGTTAACCTTGCTTATGGATTATTCTGCAGGTCCGAATTCTTTGATTGAGAAATCAACTGATTTAGCGGGTATATTGCTTGAAATGGGTGGAAAAGCTCAGAAAGGGAAGGGACAAAGCTTAGCCAAAGAGATATTGCGTTCTGGTAAGGCTTATGAAAAAATGAAACGAATAATCGAAGCTCAGGGAGGAAATCCAGAATTAAAACCCAAAGATATTAAAATAGGCCCCCATTCTAAAGAATTCTTTACTGTTAAAGCAGGACATATAACTGGAGTAAATAACGCAATTATTAACCGTATAGCTAAAGCTACTGGTTGCCCCCATTCAAAAAATTCTGGAGTTGAGATTTTTAAAAAGCAAGGAGCAAGAATAAAGGAAGGAGATTTAATTTTTAAAATTCATTCTGATAGTCAAAACAAATTAAAAAAAGCCGAGAAAATATATAATTCGACTGGTGGACCCATCATTTTAGGAGGAATGATGATAGAAAGGATATAATTTTTTTTTAACATAATACTTAAAAAGCTATATATATTAAAAACTCAAATTATTACACATTAAGTATAGTGAACCTAATAAAATATACAAGTTAGTAAAAGTATGTTAAAGATTTGATTTATTTTGGTAAATTCTAAATTAATTGAGATAATTATACACGAAGAAAAATGTACAGGATGTAGAATCTGTCAATTAATCTGTTCTTCCATATATAAGAATAAATATTCCCCTACTGAAGCCTTTATTCAAATTGTTGATGTCTACGAATTGGTCCCAAAAATCTCGTTTTTGGATGGATGTACTCACTGCGGGCAATGTGCAAATTATTGTCTATATGGAGCCTTAGAACTCAAGGAGGGTGAGAAATAACGGATTGGTTTGGTTACACTGGAAATATACTTGACATTGATTTAACGGAAAATAGAGTTTCAGTTATCAATGAAGATGTCAGAGACCTTAAAAGGTTCATTGGTGGAATCGGGATGAATTGTAAACTTTTTGCTGATCGATTCAAACCGTTAACGGATCCATTTTCATCAAAAAATTTAATAATATTTGGAACTGGCCCCTTAGTAGGAACTATTGTACCTGGTTCTTCTCGAACCGTTGCAATTTCAAAATTTCCGGCGACTGGAGCCGTTGCTAATTCTTGCGGAAGTATGAGTTTTGCGTTTAACTTGAAGCAAGCGGGATTTGATCATATAATTATAACTGGAAAATCAGAAAAACCAGTTTATTTACTTATATCAGACGATCATGTTGAATTATGTAAAGCTGAAGTAATATGGGGTAAAGATATTGTTGAAACAACTAATTTTTTAAAGAGGAAACATGGTGAAAGTGGAGTAATTGCTATTGGACAAGCGGGAGAAAATCTTGTTAAATCTTCGATGACGCTAATAGATAAAACCTCAACTTTAGGGCGTGGGGGCCTTGGAGCAATTATGGGGTCGAAAAACCTTAAAGCTATTTTGACTCAAGGGACAAAAGGAATTCCAATAGCAGAACCAAAAAAGTTTAATAAATTGTATAAAAATTTAATTGAGCGTATTCGTAAATATCCTCATAGAGATTCGTGGATCGAATTAGGGATGTTAAGAAGCTTGCCAGTTGGCATGTTGTTAACTGCAAAAGGGCAAAAGAAAAAAGCTCGACAATGTAGTGATAGGATGTACCTAAAAAAAATGAAAAAAAGACGTCTCGCTTGTCCATCTTGTCCTATGGCTGATAAAGATATTCTTGAAATACGTGAAGGAGAATATAGCGGTTTAATTAATTATACATCCTCAATAATTAACCCCTTAATGATGTTTACTGTAGATGGGTTAGACACATACGACCAAGCAATAAAAGCGTTTGATCAAATAAGTAGATATGGATTGGATTCATTAACTTTAACCGCACTATTCGAATTTATAAGTAAAATGAATGAACGAGATATCCTTACTAATGAAAAACTAGGTGTTGAGTGGAAACAGGATTTTAAGACTTTTCAGTACCTTATCGATATAATCGCAAAAAGGGAAGGGTTTGGAGATATATTAGCAGATGGATGGAAAAAATTAGCTATGGAAGATAAAACTTTTTCAAACGAAATGCTTACGGTGAAAGGATTAGATGTTATATTCGAACCTAGGTTTTTACGATTAGGAACGATGGAATTCGAACAAGTAGTAAATCCTAAAGGTGCTCATGTTGCTTCTGGCGGATCACCGACATATGTTGGCGCTGGTGGAAATCTGGATAAAATGAAAAGTCATTTTAATCGGATGGGCATCCCCGAAACCGCTTTCTCTAGAATATTTATTCCACCCAAAAAAGAAATGGGCGTAAATGTTGGACGACTAACCAGATACTCTGAAGATTGGTATACTGTTCTAACATCTCTAGGATTGTGTGCTAGAGCTCAAATGAATAGATTTTATAGTTTAGAATTAGTATCCCAAATATACAATTTAATTACTGGATTCAATTTGCATCAAGAAGAATTGAGACTATCGGCTGAACGTTCTTGGAATTTATTGAAGTTAATGAATTTAAAGGAAGGTTTTTCTCGAAAAGATGATAAATTTCCTAAAGGATGGTTTAAACCATTAAAAATGGGAGAAAATGTGTTAAAATTCCAAGACTTTTACGGAGAAGTAATTATTACTCAAGATATTGCCAATCAATTGTTGGACGATTATTATGACGAACGAGGCTGGGATAAACAAAGTAGTTTCCCCACGATAAGTAAAATTAAAGCGCTGGCTTTAGAAAAATATTTTTAGAATTATAACAATTCTTTTTTTATAAAAAATGAAATTAGAAATTTAATGTATAAAAATAAAAAATTTAAATAATTAAACCAAATTTCGAGAATTAATGGAATTATCTCCAAAAATAATTAATAAAAATTACAAGAACAAGACATTAGGTAAAATTTCAGCGATAAATCAATTAATATCGATTATAGACAATAGTGATAATTTAGATACAAGAATTGAAAGCATTAATACACTATCTCAGATTGATGCTAAATCTAATGATGTTTTCATACTATTAGAAAATTTACTCATTTCAGATTCTCATGAATCTATAAGATTTAATTCAATTAAAGTCATAGAAAAGTTATTTTTGGATAATGCTCTTGAACCAATGAAATGGGCTTTGAAACATGAAGAATCCTTAAAATGTTTGTTAGCAATCTCAAAGATATTAGGAAAAATTGATACTCCTCAATCAAAATCTTTGTTAATTAATAAAATAAAAAAAATAAGAAATGAGAAAATAATTAAAAGTTTAAATCTCTTATTCAAAAAAAGAGATATTGAAAGTTTCTCAAGTTTTGAACTTTCACGAATTATCGAGAATTATTTTATTGTGGCCGATCT